>CAYMGS010000010.1:20144-23225 GCA_964390025.1 uncultured Rickettsiales bacterium
GGCAGGGAGCTTCTCCAAGCGTTTCAACGTGGAAGAAGGCAAGTCGCTAGGCATGCCGCTGATTGAATACTGTCTGAAAAATGATGATCTGGGTGACCCGTTTCTCTCCGAAGAACATATTTATGCCTTTGATCTGGCGGAACCGGTGGAAGTGGAAGAGCTAAGACTACTCTCCCTGCGGGTGAATGACTTTCTCTGTGGCCTGTTTACCGGCATCAATATCCGCCTGGTCGATCTGAAGCTGGAATTTGGCCGCATCTATGACGAAGAAGGGCGCACGCGTATTCTGCTGGCAGACGAGATCAGCCCGGATAATTGCCGCCTGTGGGACCTGCATACCGATGAGAAGCTGGATAAAGACCGCTTCCGGCGGGATATGGGCGGTATTGAGGAGGCCTATCAGGAGGTTGCTAAGCGCCTCGGCGTCCTGCCCTCTGCCGATATTGAAGAGATTGACAGCGGTAAGAAAGGCAAAAAAGGGAGCAAAAAGTCATGAAGGCAACCGTGCATGTAACCCTGAAAGACGGCGTACTCGACCCGGCAGGCAAAGCCACCGAGCAGGCCTTGCACCATCTGGGCTTTGAAGAAGCAGAAGGTGTGCGCATTGGCCGTTACATCGAACTGGACGTGGATGCCCCGGATGCTGCCAGCGCCGAGCAGCGTGTACAGGCCATGTGTGAGAAGCTGCTGGCCAACACGGTCGTCGAGCGCTACCGCGTGGATGTGAAAGAGGCGTAAGGACGTGAAAACTGGCGTCATTGTATTTCCCGGCTCCAACTGCGACCGCGACTCGCTCACCGCTGTAGAGGCGATGATACAGGGGGGATGGGGTGAACCAGCGACCGGCACTGCGCAACGGTTATGGCACGGGGATGCATCCATCCCGGACGATCTGGATCTGGTCATCGTACCCGGCGGCTTTTCCTACGGTGATTATCTGCGCTCCGGCGCGATGGCGGCACATTCCCCTATCCTGCGGGCACTCAAAGAGCACGCGGCCAAAGGCAAATATGTGTTAGGCATCTGTAATGGCTTCCAGATCCTCACCGAATCCGGCTTGCTGCCGGGCGCATTACTGCGCAACCGTGACCTGACTTTTATCTGCCGGGACGTCTATCTGAAGGTAGAAAATGCTACCACACCCTTCACCGGTCACTACACGCAGGAGCAGGTGATTCGGGTGCCGATTGCCCATCATGACGGCAACTTCTATGCTGTGGACAACTTGCTCAAGCAACTGGAAGACAACGATCAAATAGCGTTTCGCTATGTCGATGCGTACGGCAAGGCAACCGAAGCAGCCAACCCAAACGGTTCCGTGCGTAATATTGCCGGTATCATCAACGAAACCGGCAACGTGCTGGGTATGATGCCCCACCCGGAACGTGCCTGCGACCCGATGACCGGCGGCACCGATGGCCGCGCAGTCTTTACCTCGCTGCTGGCCGCCTAATACATTCCCAAGACTGCGTATTTCTGTTATACTATATATTGGGTATAGTTTAGGCGTAGTGTATATGTAGCCTGTCACAACTTGTATTAACACAACTGTCACATAACCTTAATCTATCGTTAACGATCTGCGCCTACACTGAGAAGGAACGAGGGAGTTTTCAGTTCTTATGGCAGCAGATACAACATTTGAAAATATTGGTGTCGATCCTCTGGCAAAGGTAATGGATTTTGCCGCAAAAGGTTCTGCTGTATTCGCAGACTTTGGGATTGGAGACACCAATATGAAGGCTGGATGCACTATTGAAGATGCAAAAGCCAATTCATATGCTGCTGTAGCTGAAGTAGGTGGCATCACCGATATATCCAAAATTGCAGAACACAAAGCAAACACGATGGATTTCGCTTTGGAAGCTGTTAAGGGAACACTTCAAACTCGTGTAGAATTTGCAGAAGTAGACAGTGCATCGAATATTGCTCCCGGCAGTGACGACCCGTCACGCGGACGCGGTTAAATACCCCTTCAATACTTGCCATTTCCAACTTTCCGCCGTATGTTCCGGCCTGAGAACAACTCCTCAGGATCACAGAACATATGACACAGGCCACCGCGCGCGCTGACGCCACTCCCGACATTACCCCCGCACTGATTGCCGAACATGGCTTAAGCCCGGAAGAGTATGATAAAATTCTGGAGATCATGGGGCGTACGCCCAATCTGGTGGAACTCGGCATCTTCTCTGTGATGTGGTCAGAGCATTGCTCCTATAAAACGACCCGCATCCATCTGAAAAAACTACCGACCGAGGCACCCTGGGTGATTTGCGGTCCCGGTGAGAATGCCGGTATCATTGACATTGGTGACAATCAGGCCGCCATTTTCAAAATGGAATCGCATAACCACCCGTCTTTCATTGAACCCTATCAGGGTGCCGCGACCGGTGTCGGTGGTATTTTGCGCGATGTGTTTACCATGGGTGCAAGACCCATCGCCAACCTGAACGCGCTGCGCTTCGGCGCGCCGGATCATCCGAAGACCCGCCACCTCGTTTCCGGCGTGGTCAGCGGCATCGGCGGCTACGGCAATTGTGTCGGCGTACCTACCGTCGGCGGGGAATGTATTTTTCACCCCTCCTATAACGGCAATATTCTGGTCAACGCGATGACGGTTGGGCTGGCCGATCAGGATAAAATCTTCTACTCCGCCGCTGCCGGACTGGGTAACCCGGTGCTCTATGTTGGCTCCAAGACAGGGCGCGATGGCATTCACGGTGCGACCATGGCCTCGGCAGAATTCTCCGATGACTCAGAGGAAAAGCGCCCCACCGTGCAGGTCGGCGACCCGTTTACCGAAAAACTACTGATAGAGGCCTGTCTCGAGCTGATGCAGACCGATGCCATCATCGCCATTCAGGATATGGGCGCAGCAGGCCTTACATGTTCCTCGCTGGAAATGGCAGATAAAGGCGGGCTGGGTATAGAACTGAATCTCGAAGAAGTACCGCAACGTGAAGACGGCATGACGCCGTATGAGATCATGCTATCGGAGTCGCAGGAGCGCATGCTGATGGTGATTAAGCCGGAGCGCGAGCAGCTCGCCTACGATATTTTCCGCAAATGGGAGCTGGA
>CAYMGS010000011.1:0-23045 GCA_964390025.1 uncultured Rickettsiales bacterium
CGTAAAAGATTCCCAGTTTTCTCTGTTTGATGAAGCGGCAGCCAAACCGTTTGACGATGAGCAGGAGCTTGAAGATGGCCGCACACACCTCAATGAACTACTTGGCCCTTCCCCGGTTGACATTGATGATCTGATTGAGCAATCGGGTCTGCCTGCGCACGTTATTTTAACGATTTTGCTTGAAAAAGAACTGGCGGGCATGTTACAGCGCCATGCCGGTGGGAAGGTGAGTGTAATTGCTGGTTGCGAGTGACCGGTCATTCGTATTAGGCTCTCCATCCCTTAACACGCCAGCAGGAACATAACCTTTATGCACACGGTAGTCGTAGAATCACCGGCCAAGGCCAAAACCATCAACAAATATCTGGGGAAGGACTATGCGGTAGTGGCTTCTTTTGGCCATGTGCGCGACCTCCCCTCCAAAGATGGTTCCGTCCGCCCGGATGAAGATTTCGCGATGGACTACGCGGTAGACGGCGACAGCAAGAAACATATCAGCGCGATTGTCTCCGCCCTCAAAGGCGCAGACACACTGTACCTCGCCACTGACCCCGACCGCGAGGGTGAAGCGATTTCATGGCATGTGGTCGAGGCCTTGCGTGCCCGCAAAGCGTTGAAAAAAGATGTGGATGTCAAGCGCATCGTCTTCCACGAAATTACGAAGGGCGCAATTGTCGAGGCAATCAAACACCCGCGTGAGATTGACATGGATCTGGTGAACGCGCAGCAGGCACGCCGCGCACTGGATTATCTGGTAGGCTTCACCTTATCCCCTATCTTATGGCGTAAACTGCCAGGTGCCCGCTCTGCCGGACGGGTGCAGTCCGTGGCACTGCGCCTGATCTGCGAACGCGATGAAGAGATTGAGCAGTTTGTCAGCCGGGAATACTGGGACGTCACCACCACGCTCCGCAAACAGGACGGGCAGACACTCACCGCCCGCCTCACCCACTGGGAAGGAAATAAGCTGGAGAAATTTTCCTTCACCGATGGGAAAACGACAGGAGACGTGGCGAAAGCACTGGAAGGCGCGAATGTAACGGTCAGTTCGCTTGAGAACAAACAAAAGCGCCGCAACCCCTATGCGCCCTTCACCACCTCCACCCTGCAAATGGATGCCTCGCGTCAGCTTGGTTTCGGTGCGAAGAAAACCATGATGATTGCACAGAAGCTTTATGAAGGTATTGATCTCGGCGGGGAGACCGTTGGGCTGATTACCTATATGCGTACCGATGGCGTTACTGTCTCCAAAGATGCGGTAGAAGCTACGCGTACACTCATTGCTTCCGATTACGGCGATGCCTATCTGCCGGGAAAACCTCGCATGTACAGCACCAAAGCCAAGAATGCACAGGAAGCGCACGAAGCCATCCGCCCGACTGACCTCACCCGTACCCCGAAGGCTATTAAACAATATCTCAGTGAGGAGCAGATTCGCCTGTATGAGCTGATCTGGAAGCGCATGGTCGCCAGTCAGATGGAACCCGCTGTCTACGATCAGGTGTTGGTGGAGTTTGCCGAGCCGCCCCATAAGGCCACATTACGTGCCACCGGTTCCGTGCTGAAATTCGATGGCTTCCTGAAGCTGTACCGCGAAGGACTGGATGACGACCAGAAGGATGAGGAAGAGTCCCGCCTGCTACCTCCGCTCGATCAGGGAGAGGCATTGAGTATCGCCGACGTGAAGGCTGAGCAGCATTTTACCGAACCGCCTCCCCGTTACTCTGAAGCGTCGCTGGTGAAAAAGCTGGAAGAGCTGGGTATTGGCCGGCCCTCCACCTATGCCAGCATTATATCGGTGCTGCAGGACCGCGAATATGTAAGGCTGGAGAAAAAGCGCTTTGTTGCTGAAATGCGCGGCAGGCTGGTCAACACGTTCCTCTCGAGCTTCTTTGAGCGCTACGTACAGTATGACTTTACCGCCCGGCTGGAAGAGCAGCTTGATGACATCGCCGATGGCAAGCTGGAATGGAAGGACGTGCTGCGTGAGTTCTGGAACGCATTTATTGCACGGGTGAATGAAGCCAAGGAAATCCCCACCCGCGAGGTACTGGAGGCGCTGGACAAGATGCTCGCCCCCTTTATTTTCGGCAAGCAGGACGTTACTCATGAAGACCGCCTGTGTCCGCAATGCAAGGAAGGGGAACTGCATTTGCGTACCGGCAAATACGGGGCTTTCCTCGGGTGCAGCAACTATCCGGATTGCAGTTACACACGTCAGCTCGGCACCAGCGAACAGGAGGGTGACGCCCCCGCTGAAGCGGCAGAGTATCCAAAAGAGCTTGGCATGGATCCTGAGACGGGCGACGCTATCTCCCTGCGCAAAGGGCCGTATGGTTTTTACGTGCAACTGGGCGAAGGCAAGAAGCCCAAACGCGCCAGCCTGCCTAAGGGCGCTTCACCGGATGATATGACACTGGAACAGGCTATCTCATTGCTGGCACTCCCCAGGGAAGTCGGCACACATCCGGAGACCGGCAAACTGATTACAGCAGGTATCGGGCGTTACGGCCCCTACATTCTGTATGATGGCAAATATACTTCGCTGAAAGGTGAAGATGATGTGCTGACCATCGGCATGAACCGGGCAGTCGCCCTGATTGCAGAGTCGGGAAAGAAAAAAGGCGCTGCGGAACCGCTGCGTATGATCGGCGAACACCCGGATGGCGGTGAGATTGCCCTGTATGACGGACGTTATGGCCCCTATGTGAAGCATGGTAAAACCAACGCTTCGTTAGGCAAGGATGACGATCCAGATACGCTGACGCTCGAGCGGGCGCTTGAGCTTATTGCCGCCCGCGCCAAAGCACCGAAGAAGAAAAAAGCGAGTAAAAAGAAGGCCTCCTAGGAACTTCCGATTGCCGCTTTCATTGAGCTGGTATATACATACAAGATCATGTGAGAGGGTTCTTATGAATGTGCGTATCTATCAACCGGCGAAAACCGCCATGCAGTCTGGCAAAGCAAAGACCCGCAAATGGAAGCTCGCCTTTGAAGAGTCATCGTCCACGTTTGTAGAGCCATTGATGGGCTGGGTGGGCATGCGTGATACCACACAACAGCTTGATCTCAGCTTTGACACACTGGATGAGGCGATTACGTATGCGACGCGCAAAGGATACAACTATCGCGTGATTGAACCGAAGTCGCGGCATATTGCGCCTAAATCGTACGCGGAAAATTTCAGCTTCCATAAAACCACTACCTAAATGCCTCTAAACCGCACTGATAGTGTGTTAAAAGGTAAATTAAAGGTTGCAAAGAGTAAAATTGCTCTTATAGTTGCACTATATAACAAAATGCAATCATTGGTGGTCTATGGCGCATATTCTGATTATAAGCGATGAGACTCTACAGCGCGCGCAGCTTGTGTCCTTGGCACAGGGGCTGGAGCATGAGGCTGTTGCTGTTGCATTAAGAGAAGCCCTCAAATATATACAGCTGTGCGGAGATGCCGCTCCCGAGGCGATATTGCTGGATACCTGCACTACGGCTGAGCAAAGCCTTAAGGTATTGCACACACTGCATGACTCCTACCCTGAAATCCCGGTCATCATGGTGAATACGGATGGGGATAATTATAACTCGGTGCGAACCACGTATATGGGAGCCCATGATTATATCAATACTCCGGTCACACGTGACAGGCTGGAAGTAACTCTGGATAATGCGTTGCGCATGCGGCAAATGCAGCAGTTAATCACCAGCGCATACCCTGCCAAACACATCCCTCTGCAAGCGCAATGCTATCAAGAATACAGCAAGAGCTGGCAACGGGCGATTGCACGGGCTGCTGACGAAGCACACAAATCTGATACGCTGATTATTGAAGGAGAAGCCGGTACAGGCAAGACCACGCTGGCACGCGCCATTCATTTCAGCGGGCCGCGTGCGCACAAACCATTTATCGTTACGGATTCCGGGCAGGATATCAGCGAGCTATATAGCATGCTAAAGCATAGCCATGGCGGCACATTGGTGGTCAGGCATTCGGGACGCGCGCCCGAAGGCTTCTTCAAAGCACTTGATAAACTGTATCATGCACTGAGCGCGGAAGATATCCGCCTTATTCTGTGCCAGCGCACCAGCCCCAGCATTCACGCGCTGGAACTGGTAGAACGGCTGATTACTCATACCCGGCCAGATGCTATTATTCTGCCGCCCCTGAAAGACCGTAAAGAGGATATCATACCCCTGGCGCAACACTTACTGGAATCCTGTGAGCATATATGTAGCCGGGGCCCACTCAGCCTCTCCACCGCTTTACGTGAGACACTCCTTGACTATGACTGGCCGGATAATGCGCGCGAACTCTATATCACGTTATTCCAGTCCATGATGGCCAGCAAAACTTCGGTCATTGAGTTGCCCGCACATTATGCTTTCCCCTCATCCGGCAACACGCGTCCCGTGGACAATGTATCTGCTGACATTGCCGCCCCCCATATTCATCTCATGCATGAGGATGGCAGGCTGCGCTCACTGGAAGAAATTGAGAGTGAGATTATTCGTTATGCACTGGACCACTGCAACGCTTCACGCAGTGATATTGCCCGTATGCTGGGCATTGGACGCACCACCCTGTACCGCAAGGTGCACCAGTTGCATTCCTGACGCGCCGCGCTGTCTCACAGCTGCTTACGCTGCATGTAACATGTCATAATTTGGTAATATTGCTGTGCTATGGTAGATATGAAAGGGTCTGGACATATTTAACCACGCAGGAGATCAGCATGAAGCGTTTTACCGTGCCTTGTGATTTTGGTGGCGTTAAGCACCCTTTCCACGTCTATATCGGTGAGCCTCACCCCAAGAAGCACCCGCTTCAGAATCAGGCAAGCTGGCTTTCCAGTGAGCGTGGAGGCACCATACCGCAAGACGTGATGGACAGTTTTGAAAAGCTGTTCAAGATCGCACAGGAAAACAACGTCTCCTTTGAAGATCTCTGCGTCTATGCGCTGGGTAATGCATCGCAGGGTGAAGGGGGAGCCAAACCCGATGAAGGCAGTGGAGCAGTTCCCGCTTCCTGAATAACAGGCACCATATGGCCAATGATGATGACGTCTATCCATTCAGCCCTTTTCTCGATGAATATGACGAATATATTCAATATCTGGTAGAGGCTGAGGATTCCAGAAATCAGGAAGGCCGCGCCCTGCGCGCCCATGGTTCCAAGCACACCCACTTCGTACAGGATATTGGCCGCTACGTTACTCCTCCCAGCAACACATGGGAATCGTACAGCGAGGCTGTGCGTATGGGGGGGCTCGGCTTTAACCCTGCGATGTACGCGTTTGATAAAGAGCTGGCACTGCGCAGTAAGAACCGGGCCATTTATGACCCATCTTCGCGTAATTACACTGACTATGAACCCCTGCGACATAATCTGGCGGTGATTCGCAATTATGTCCTGAATCATTTTTACGGCGAAGAGCTGGATTCGCAGGAAGCGCGCGATAAGCAAAAGCTCTCACATGTAGTGCAAATCGGTGGCTGCCTGGGCGATATGCTGCGCCGCGGCACCAACCCGATGTTATCGAACCCGTTTCAGCCCAGCGTCAGCCCGAAGGATGCCAATGTGGAATATGACGGGGCAGCACTTATGTATAACAGGCTGCTAAAAGCCCAACGCAAGAACACGCTGCTCGCACCGGTGGATTATGTGGTGCATCTGGTTAAGCCGAAATATTACGACCGCCGCTGGAAACTCCCGCCGATTGAGCTGACACCGTTTGGCCGTCTGAATATGTATGCACCGCCCCCGGCCAACCATTTCTCGACAGCCGACGCGATTGCCGAGCAGGCGGCACTGGCGCAGGCGAGCCTGATCAATCAGGATATGCGTGCGGCGCTGGAACTGGATGCGATTGGCACAGGTCTGGTCACGAATGCCGTCGCGTATAACTCTGTTGATACGCTGGCCCATAACATTAAAATCGAAGCCATCGAAATTGCCCGGGATATTCTGGACAAGCTGAAGCTTCAGTTTAACGGCACCCCGGTGCTGGCCATGCTGGATTATGCCAACTCAGGCTTTAAGAATACGATCAGCAATATTAACTCCGTGATTGCCGTCTACGTAGACCATCTGCAGCGTGCCGCCTATCTTGACCCCAGCCTGGCCGAAGACCCTATGGTGCTGAAAGCCAATGACGTCGTCGGGTTTATTGGCGCGCAGGTCAAGCTACGTGCACTGGAACGTGCGGAAATGCTCGGTGACGTGGAACATGCGGATTTAATCCGCCACGAGTTGGAGCAAATGCCTGCCCACTGGATGAACCCGAATACCTATACCAGTGCGGAAGTGCTGGAAGCAATGGATCAGGGGATTCAGATGGTGGTGGCCACCCTCGCCATCACGCAGGATAGCGGCATGGAGCAAAACCAGCGGGGCCTGATGCTGCAACAGTTCACGCGTGAACCGGATAACGAGCATAAGCGCATGCAAAGCCTTGCGTTTGATGAGACCTATCAGCGCCTTGCCGCCGAACGACGCGAGGCCTACACTTCCAATCTGGGATATCAACGTTCGGGTGGCACGTTGATGGATAACTCACCGGACGCGCTGAGTAAGAAACATGGAAAAGGACAGCAGGGAGCAGCCAGTTCTCTTGGTTTTGATACCCTGCTCTCCGGTGCCGGTGCTGACCTGAACCAGATGCGTGGTTCGGTTAATGCGCAGACATCAGGAAATTTTAGTGCCGGTGCGCCCGGCAGCATACAACAGGTCATTGCGCATCACGCCAAGGCAGGCACCAAAGCCGCACAAAAAGACCGGCACGAAAAAAGACGCGACACACAAAAACAAGCCACCAGCCAGCAGCATGCTAATCGTCAGCATGTGGCACAGCAGCATAAGTCCAGAAATGAGCGCATGGATGCCCAGAAGGATTCAGATACAATCTACAAAGCACAAAGTTCCAAACGGGACAGACCGTTTGGCCGATAAGAAAACTCTTTAGATCAGTTAGCGAAGTGTTAGGCCTGCCACCAGCCATTTACGGAACGGCGTGGGCCGCAGGGGCTGTCTTCCGTACCAACGCAGGGGCTTTTCAACTCTTCACGCTTGGAATCAGAGCATGAACTGGTCATGCTAACAGCCGCAAATAAAGCCAGAATTGTCAGAATACGCATCGTGTTTTACCCCATCATATGGCGTTCTATTTTATCCAGTGCTACCAGATCATGAAAAAGAAGACAATAATTTTATCCTTATCCACCGCCTCTGCCGCCCATTCCGGGCAGAGGTGAGGCAAGACCATGACTGCGACCCGCCTGCAGGCTGTTAAACCAGCTATTGATCGTACCTGGCACCTGGTCAAGTCGCACGGTACTACTGGCCAGTTCGGAGGCAATCTCGGTAATTACCGTACTCATTTTGGTACCAATATGCGACAGGATCAGGAAGATGAGGATATTAATTACTTCAATGGGGAAAGGCACAGGGTTCTCTTCACCCAGCGGGCCTTTCCATGTCCATTCCCCCTGATATTTCTCATTCTTCACCTTAAAACGCCAGTGCTGAATATCATACGGGGTTTTACCCAGATGCTCCATCTGAGTATAGCATAGCTCCACTTCGCCGGGCGGCATCAGCTCATCTACCGACGACTCCAGCATAATCACGAAGAATGCCAGAAAACCGAACAGGAGAATCGGCTGCAGGCTGAAGTTCACCAGCTGGTTAATCCAGCCCATAAAGAGCTGCTTGGTGCGGTCAAACATGAGGAAGGCGAAGAAGATAGGTGCCAGACCAAAAAGTAATGTCCGGATCACCAGTGAGAGCAGATAGATTTCAAGCGCCCTCAGAATCAGCATAAACAGATTGAAGACCGCCCAGATCATCGCCATTGCCATAATCGGACCGAACGGGCCTGTTGAGAAGCTCCCTACGATCACAATGAACATTTTGGGCGAAAAGATCTTGGTCATCACCCCTTCCAGAATAGCAAAGGGAGCGGCCACGTCATCGGTAACACCAATCGTCCCAGCACCTGAGCCAATGGCGATCATCAGATTAATCAGATAATTAGTGCCATCTTCAAAGAAGGTCACCACAATATCGGAAAAATACCCCCATCCTGCCGGGCTCATAATCATGAAAATGAGGCCGATTTTAATGATACGCATCAGCGCCTGACCGAAAATCGCCGGCACAAACCCAAACAGGAAACCGACCGCATAGAAAATGAGGTACAGGGTCATGGCTGCGAATACAGCGTCACGATAACTACCGGATGATATAATCCCGTCATATAAACGCTCAGCCACACCAACCAGAGCATCATTGACCAGTGTCACAATATCCTGAAGGATGCTATCGAGTGACTCGCCGATAAACACATCGTAGATCGGCTCATCGGTGCAGGTGTCTGTCAGGGTTTCCGCCCAGGCAACATCCACAGAAAGCAGGCTGGCAACAGATGCCAGCGCTATCAGCGCCATCATGTGATATATGCTTTTTTTCGCCACCCGTTAATTCCTTCTCACTGTAGAGACACGATCTCGCATCTCTGTCGCCGACATACCGTGTCCGGCACCGCCACGCAGGTTATTGAACCAGCTGTTGATCGTACCCGGCACCTGGTCAAGCCGGAGTGTACCACTGGCAATCTCCGACGCCAATTCAGTCACAACCGTTGACATTTTGGTACCCAAATGCGCCAGAATGATAAAGATCAGGATATCAATGACCTCAATCGGGAACGGGAAGTTAGGCTCGGGCCCCTTGTAGCTCCATTCCCCTTCATACACTTCTCCTTTAAGCTTAAACCGCCAATGCTGCATGTCGTATGGCATTTTACCTACATGCTCCATCTTGGTGTAACACAGCTCCACCTCACCGGGCGGCATCAGCTGCTCCACCGACTCCTCAATGAGCACGACGAAGAAAGAAAGGAATGCAAAAAGCAGGATCGGTTGCAGGCTGAAGTTCACCAGCTGGTTAACCCACCCCATGAATATCTGTTTGGTGCGGTCAAACATCATAAAACCGAAGAAGATCGGCCCTAATCCAAATAGCAGGGTACGCACGACCAGCGAAAGCAGATACACCTCCATGGCACGCAGTATCATCATAAACAGGTTAAATACGCCCCATAGCAGCGCCATCGCCATGAGCGGGCCATATGGGCCGGTGGTGAAACTACCGACAATCATGACGAACATTTTAGGCGAGAGCACCTGACGGATGACCCCTTCAAGAAGCGCAAACGGTTCTGCCACATCCGTGCTGACATACGCAGTGCCTGCCCCGGACGCCATCGCAATAAACAGATTGATGAGATAGTTTGTACCTTCGTCGAAGAAACGTACCACAATCTCAGAGAAGTAAAACCAGCCAAGCGGGCTCATGATCATGAAGATCGTACCGATCTTGATAAGGCGCATCAGCACCTGACCGAACACCGCAGGCACAAATCCAAATATGAACCCTACCGCATAAAAGGTCAGGTACAGTATCATTGCGGCAAGAATGGCGCTGCGATAATTATCGGAATTAATAATGCCGTTATATAAGCGTTCCGCAACACCGATCAGCGCATCATTGACCAGGTTGACGATGTCCTGCAACATTTCGTCCAGCCTGTCTTCAAAGAACACATCGTAGATGGGCTGGTCTGTGCAGGTATCCGCAAGCTGTGCCCATGCCGGGTTTGCCAGGAACAGGGAGCCCAGTGCTGCAAGCAGCACGACCATCACCATATTCCTTTTTCTTCCCTGCATAATCATCTCTGTGCCATTATCTCACTTACTGCACTGTTCCTCTGCCAAAGCCCCTGATAGCGCCCGCAAGGCCACCGCTCATGAAGCCGGCTCCTCCGCGCTGACCACCCACAACCTGCGTCATACTCGCCCTCGCCTCCTGCATGCCGCCACGCAATGCAGACTCAAACATCATGCCACCCGCACCGGCACTCGCCAGCTGGAAACCGCCCTGGAACACACTGGCTCCGAGGAACGCCATTTTCTTCATCATGGCTCCGAGCAGATAGGCGACGACCAGCATTTTGATCAGTGAATCAATAATACCCATCAGCATCGGGATATGTTTCTCGTAGAAGTCCAGGCTGCTGGTGCCGAACATGGCGCAATAGTCTGCGTTACCGCTCATCATAGGGGTCAGGATGTTCTTAAGCGGCCCGGTTACGTGGTCATACCCGCCGATCCTCGGAACATTACTGTAGTTATCTTTCTGATAGTTATCGTAGTCCGTACCCACCTGCTGCGAACACCATTGCTGCTCGTTACGGTACCACAGGCTGTAATCATCACCCAGCACCTGATTCAGCGATTCGGGATCAACGAACACCACATAATCCAGTATCGGTAGCGTCAGCGCCAGATAGGCGAAGACGAAGACCGGAATACCCATGCCCGCTATCACATTAGAGAGCCAGCGTTCATACATGCCGAGATTCACTCCCACCAGCATCAGCGGTATCAGCAGCGGGCTAATAGCGATCAGGAACCCAACATACACGTAGGACAAAATAAAGATGTACACCGCATAGAACACGAAACCGAGGACATTCAGCAGTGCGGTAATTCCCATGAAGAACACTGCTACACCGAGCGTACCCGAGAACAGTGCTGCGCTCAGCATGGCAAAAATGGCATTGAACAGCAGTAGCGGCTCACTGAATTTGAACAGTTTATCGATGATACAGTCCATCCTCAGCCAGACGGCACTGTTGGTAAAAGCACCCGCAACGGCAGCGGTGACCTCACACTCCATATCCCCGGTGAAACCAATGGAATCAACCACCACGGCCTGCACTTCTTCCATGATGGCAAAGATATTGGGTGCAAACCCGCCTAACTCATACCCGAAGGTCAGCACCACGCCGATCTTCAGAAGCAAGGCCCACGCCTTCTTCGTGATTTCACTGACCCCCATGACCGCCTGCACGCCAAACAATGTCACCTGAAAGACAATCAGAGCGATAACCGTACTGTACATCGCCTCCGAGAACTCAGCCAGGAATACCATGGTAGCATCGATAATCGCCTGTTGCAGGCATGTGACCACGAGGAAGGTAAATCCTTCCGTGAAGGGACATGGCACATTGCTAACACCATTGAAGTACATCAGGGCATAGGATGGCAGCGCGTAACAGGCCACGAGCACGCCCAGCGCAATGGCGCTAAATAGAATGTATGTCCTGTTCAACCGGTCTGTCATCGTCCTGTTACCATGTTGGACATGCGTTGCCTCAACCCACTGACGGCCCTGCCGCCCATACCGTTAGCTCCACCCATAACCGGCATATCTCCGGCCGCCACCTGTGCTATTGATGGTGCTTCACGCAATCCACCGGCCAGATCTTCCGCCATCATGGGAACATATTTCAGCATCGCCACCAGAATATACGACACCAATGCGGTCAGGATCATGGCAGCGAAGACCTCTTCCATCAGTGTAATGCCGTCCGCTGCGCCGACCAGACCAGCGGCTGCATCATAATCAATCTGTTTCATCGGGATAGCGATCGGAATCTGCGATATATCCACCGAACCCAGTGTCCCCGGACCAATGGGATATTCACCGAACTGGAACAGCTCTCCTTCAAGCTGCTGCCCTTTCGGCGTTGGGAAGACCGTCTGACGCTGGTCATGTACCACGCCCTTGTCCTCATATTCGAGTACCAACCCGTTATTATACATGTATTCATGGATTCTGAAATCTTCCGCATCCACGGCATCGCCGGCAAAGGTACGGAATACTGAATATTCACCGGAATACAGCACAATATCAAAGGCTGACAGCATCACGTTCAGATACGCGAACAGGATGATCGGTATGAGCACGGTGGCGATCGTAAAGCGCACCCATTTCTGAAAGTAATCAAACGTATTTTTAAAGATAATCAGCGGTAGAAACAGGATGCCGACAATGACCAGCAGCACCAGCATCATAATAGCCAGCAGGTATACCTGAATGGCTGTCAGCATGCCCATGACAAAGGCCAGCAACACCCAGATACCTAACATAAATATGATAACGCCGACAGACCCGACAAAGAAATTATGGAAGAAGAATGCCAGCATACCGTCCGTCAGCGAGGCTGGTGTATTGACGCCTACGATCACGTCAATCAGGCAGTCAATACGCTGCCACACATTAAAGGCAGACGGGCATTTGAGCGGAAAATCAAAGACGGCAAACTCTGTTACAATTTCCAATAGCTCGTGTAATGCGCCAACCGTCCAGTCCAGAATTTCCAGCATGTTGGCAGTGAAATAGACAATTGCCGCGAATTTTAGCAGGAAGACCATCCCGTCACGGCCGGGCTTCTCTAACATCCCTGCCATCATCAGGCCGCCCAGGAAGATCACCGCCAGAGTGAGCAACGCATAGATCGTGCTTTGCAGCGGAGGATAGACCTCGATGATGAACCCATAGGCTACATCCATGATGACGTCTTCGATGCAGGTCACCAGCCGCTCAACAATACCGCCACCTGCCGGACAATGTGCATCCAGTGCCGTGGTGCCGAATGTGCCACCGCCACCACCTGCACCACCGCCTCCGCCGCCGCCACCACCGCCGGGAGTACCAACAGTAACGCTACCAGATACAGTAAGCGCCTGAACATCAGCTAAAGGCAACGCCAGCGCCACCACAACAAACATTGCCAACAAGGGCAACGTTATCAGTGTCATGCGGCGTAGCGTTTGCATATCTCTACCTTTTCAGCCTCTCCTGGAAAATTGGAATCCATGCTTCCGGATCATCTCCCACTTCTGCCCGAATCTCATCGAGAATGACAACCGTCTCGGCACGGCCTGAGAGAATGTTGACGATGTCTTCCATGCCGGTCAGATCAATCCGCGCAACCACAACATCCTTACCTTGTTTAAGCAGGAAGTAACGACTGCCGGGATCTGTTGTTTTCAGAAGGTTAAACTCCCGGTCACTGATCATGAATGAGGCTTTATAGGCTTCGGTTGCTTTCGGGTTGGGAAGGAAAATCTGGGTCGATGTCTGCTGAATCAGCGTATCGCTGATTTCACTTTTTACAGCATCTTCAACACTCTGCGTGGCAAAGACCACCATCCCGTTCAGCTTCCGCAAGGTCTTCAGCCAGTCCTTGATTTTACCGGCAAAAATCTTGTTATCGATCAACGCCCACGCCTCATCAAGTACGATCATGGTAGGTGTACCGTCGAGTGACAGGTTGATCCGGTGGAAGAGATAGAGCAAAGTTGGCGCTAAGCTGACCTTATCCTGCAGCACGTCACCCATCTCGAAGCCGAAGACGGTATCCTTGCTAAAATCCACCACGTCAATTTCGTTATCAAACAACCCGGCATACAGACCATCGGAATGCCACATACGCAGCCGCCCGGCCAGTGTTCCCGGCCCTTCCAGCCCCAGGAACGGAGCAATATTGCGTAACATTCTGTCTTTCTTATCCAGCTTGTAATTACCGGAAACCGCCTCAGCAATACGGGCCGTATCCTCAGCCGTGATTGGCTCATCATGCACGCTGACCATCGCCTTGATCCACTCCGCGAGGAAGTTCCGGTTTTCCATCGTATCGGGCAGCTGGAGCGGGTTAAACATGCATTGCTCGCCCGGCTCAATATGCGTGTATTTACCCCGCAGCGCCCGCACAAAAATCTCCGCACCGCGGTCTTTATCAAACAGGAAAGTGCGCAGGTTAAACTTCTGCGCCTGCGCCGTCAGAAAGTTCATCAGAACCGTTTTACCGGCACCGGTTGGCCCGATGATCGTGGTATGCCCCACATCCCGCAGGTGAAAGTTGAAGAAGTACGGCGTACCGGAGGTTGTATCAAAAACCGTGACCGCATCTCCCCAGTGGTTGCCCGCAATGCGTCCTACCGGGTAGTTGTGGAGTGAGGCAAAACTTGCCACATTCAGCGTGTTGATATTGGCCTTGCGCCCGATATAGGTAAAGTTGGCCGGTAATTGTGCCCAGAAGCACTGTTCCATCACCAGCCGCTCACGCACCGGGTTAATCCCGAGATTTACCAGCTCCGCTACCGCCATGGACACTGCTTTCTCAAGTGCCTGCAAACCGTCCTCAATGACCAGAACGCTGAGATGGTGCGTACCAAACGCCACGTGGCCTGACATGGCCATATCCAGCGCATCACTAATCTCAGCCACCTGAGAAATAGCGGCATCTTCCGCTGCCATCATGCGTCGCTGTGTTCGCTGCATCTGACCGATATTGGTCTGCCGGTTATGGTAGACAAACGACTGCGTAATAATAAATTCCATCGGCAACTGGAGAAACGCATCCAGAATACCTGCCGCCGTTGCAGGTGCGTATTCTTTCACGCTTACAATGGCCCCAAAACGTGACCGTGAAGGCGTGCGCACCTCCATTGCACCACTGCCAAAATACAGGCGGCTGGTCGGCAGGTACCGGGAAATATCCATCGTAGGCGACAGCATGGGGCGCGCTTCACCGCAATTCACCAGACGCCCAAGAAATTCTATCGGCTCGGAGCGCGGGCCATGCCCAGTTTCCTGAACGGTGAGCACCTGCGCACCATAATCCTTGAGCGTTGCCAATACACGGTAGACCGCTTCGCTCAGCTCTTTGTGCATTTTCTTGATTTCTTCTTCCTCATTCTTCTGCTGCGCCTGAGCGTTGAGGAATTTAAACCAGTTCTCGATCTTAGCCGCGCCCTCCGTATCTTCCTTACGGATGACCGTTACATACAGCTCGTTGATATACGAATCACGTGAATGGTGTTTCTGACGCCATAACGTGTCGACATATTCCGCAAAGCCTTCCGGCATTTTCCCCTCCGGATAGGCACTCTGCCTGCGACGAATCATATGGAACCAGACAGCAAACGTCCCCTCTGCCATACTTTTCAGCAGCGAGTTCCGCACCATCTTTTTCATATCGACATCTTCATCATCTGCCGTTTCGAAGGAATAGCCCTCCACGTGGATCACCTGCATTAACTCCCCGCCTTTGGTCAGGAGAGTATCTTTGTCATAATGGTACAGATACGGGATAAACTCAGAGGCCGGAACCTCCCGCTCACACTGATCAGCATTGGAAACCTGACGGCGCTTAAACTGCATCTGATGGAGCATTGCAGACCCCTACCCTTCTCAAGAAATTAATACACGTCGTATGAATTGGTGTTAAAATGGTACCCGGTAATATTATTCCAGGATTTGTACCCCTCCCTCGCCCTTAGCACGAGTAATTCAATGGCTCGCGGCTCCTTCATACATACCAGGTAGCCAATACCATGCACAATCGGCCCTACGACCAGCAGCACGATAAAATTCTGAGTATTAATGTAAATAATCATCGTCACCATGGCATTGATAACGAAGTACAGATAGCTGACCCCGGCAATCATGGTTGGACGCGCCAACCCCTGAAATAATGGATCTGCCTGCAGGCGTCCTGTTCCAGCCATAAAACTCCCCTTCAGATAGGCAATATCAAAAAGATATAATTAGTTTTATCTATATTTGAGTAATATTGAATTATACCGCCAGAATGTTTCAGTTTTGTTACAAAAACCTTAATTTTGTCATCAAAAGGCCGCTTTTTTTACATTTACATGACAGGAAAACACAGAGCCGCTATGTAAATACTGTCCTGTCAGGAGGTTGAAATGGAACCACACACCTATCACTGGAGCCTGCGCACTCTGCACTGGTTAATGGCACTGGTTATACTGGGGCTGATTGCTGCCGGCTGGTGGATGACCGGGCTGGAAGACGGGCACCCACAGCGCGGACTTCTCTACGGCCTGCATAAATCTTTCGGAGTCATTGCCCTGGGATTACTGGCTATGCGTATCCTGCTGCGGTTTGTTACTCCTGTTCCTCCGCTTCCCTCTACCTTACCTTCCACGGAGAAATGGGCGGCCCATGCCGGTCATCTTCTGCTGTATCTTGGTATGCTTGCCGTACCGGTGAGCGGGATGATTATGTCCATGGCAGGCGGCTACGGCGTCAAAGTTTTCGGCGTGCCGCTTCCTAACATTCTGCCGGAAGACAAAGCCATGGCGGGACTGGCTCATGAACTTCATGAAATCCTGCCTTATGTATTACTGGGGATTATTGTATTACACATGACCGGTGCGCTGAAACACCGTCTGGCAGACAAGCCGGAGCATGATGTATTACACCGTATGGGAATTCCACGAAAAACAGATTCAGGCAGCGATGCTTAAGGTAGAGTCCTGACGGACATAGATACCCGGCTCACCAATGAGCGGCTTCAGCTCATCACACATTCCGATCACCGTCTCCGCACTGCCAAGGAATAATACGCCATGCGGGGCAAGTTTGGCAGCCATGCGGCTGAGCACATCCTTCTTTGTCGCTTCATCAAAATAGATCAGCACGTTACGGCACATGATAACGTCAAACATATCGAAACCGGAAAACTCATCGAGCAAATTAAATTGTTTGAACCGGATATGCTGTTTCAACGCATCATTAATCTGCCATGTGTTGCTTTCACGTTGCTGAAAATACTTCAGCAGCAGCTGGATCTGTAGCCCGCGCTGCACCTCAAACTGCGTATAGATGCCTTCCTGCGCTTTTTTGAGCGCCTGCGTATCCAGGTCGGTAGCCGTAATATGGTAATTACTCTGCCCCAGCTCTTCCATCAGCATGGCCAGTGAATAGGGTTCCTGACCATAAGAGCAGGCGGCACTCCATATTTTCACCGGATTAGCTGCCGTTACATGGGTAATCGCAGGGAGCAGTTTTTCGCGCAGGCTGACAAATGGCTTCGTATCACGGAAGAACATGGATTCATTTGTTGTCATGGCCTCGGTAATTTCTCGCAATACCTCTTCTGAAGGAGCCGTACGTTTCAGCGCCCGCACCATATCACCAATATCATCGTGATTATATTTACGCGCCACAGACCTCAGCCGTGACTCGAGCAGGTAGTCCTTATCCCGTCCCAGCGCAAGCCCGGAGCGCTTTTTAAGCAGCGTTGCCAGATATTCAAATTCCTGGGGGGTCATGTGCTCCCTCCTTTGAATGCCTGCGTCAGATAAGTGGGGATTTCAGACAGGGGCAATACGGCCCGGCAGAGATTATGCTCCACCACCGCCTTTGGCATCCCCCATACAACTGCCGTTTCCTTGTTTTGAGCGATTACCGTGCCCCCGGCATCATGAAGCTTCCGTGCTCCCTGGCACCCGTCATGCCCCATGCCGGTCAGCACCAGCAACATCAGCTGTTTGCCATAAATATCCACCAGCCCGTCAATCATCGGATCTGCTGCTGGCCGACAGTAATTTACTTCCGGCTCCTGATTGAGACGAATAATAACGTCATTGCCCTCGCGTCTGGGCACCATATGATAGTCACCGGGCGCGAGGTAAATGCCCCCATCCTTCACGACTTCTCCTTCTTCTCCCTCGTGGCAGTCCCGGCCAATTGAGTGCCCCAGGTGGCCCGCCAGGATGGTGGTAAAGGCTTTTGGCATATGCTGTGTAATGAAGATCGGCACATGGTTCAGTGAATCCGGCATCTTCTTGAAAATATCCAGTAATGCCTGTGGCCCCCCTGTAGAAGAGGCAATAGCCAGCGCGCGCGGCATTACAGCAGGCAATGCATTTCTGGCTGGTGATACAGGCGCAGACTGATCGGCTGAAGTAGCTGCCGTGGGAAATGTGATTGGCTGAGCTGGCGCAGGCTCCGGCACGGGACGCGCCGTGCTGGTGCGATGTCCCAGCGCATTAACCTTGGCAATCATCTCCCGGTAAAATTTATCCAGCGCGTCTTTATCATCCTTTACAGATGGCTTGGGGATATAATCTGCCGCTCCCATCTCAAGGGCCTTCAGTGAAATATCTGCATTTCTCAAGGTTAGCGTGGACGCCATGATGACCCGCGCGTCCGGTGCCTCTGCCAGTAGTTTAGGGAGCGCCTCCATCCCATCCATCACAGGCATCTCAATATCGAGAATCACGATATCTACGTCATGATGCTTCATAGCATTCACCGCCATCTCACCATTAGCCAGTGATGCGACTACATCAAAATTTGGCTGGCGCCCAAGCTCTCTGACGATCAGTGCACGCACAATGGCGGAGTCGTCCACCACCATGATATTGATCTTTTTTGACTGATCTGTATGTGTTGCAAGCATATCCATGAGCAACCCGATCGCTACAGACCAAGCTGGTCAAGTTTGCCCCGGATGATATCTTCATCAAAGGGCTTCATCACATATTCATTGGCACCACACCGCATCGCCTCCTGAATGTTGGAAAGCTCTGTTTCCGTGGTGCAAAAAATGACAATCGGCTTGTCGCCACCCGGGAGTGCACGCAGAGCCTTGAGAAATTCCAGCCCGTTCATTTCCGGCATATGCCAGTCCAGCATAATGAGAGATGGTGTGTTTGCCTGATAAACATCCAGCGCAATTTTACCGTTTTCGGCTTCTAAGACTGAATATTGCAACGCCTCAAGAATTCTTCGCGTCACTTTGCGAACAATTTTGGAGTCATCGACAACCATGGCAGTTTTCATGTGTACGCCCTTATCTCCGTGCGTATAGCGGCGTTGTGAAGCATTGATGACCAACCCTCACACCCGGCTTGTTGTATGATAAACAGTATGCGGCTAAATGGTTAATAGAGCCTGAACATCGAGAATAACGAGCAACTCACCGTCCAGCTGACAGACGCCGGCAGAGACATCCCGCCATGTGTTCTCCATATTGGCAGGTGACTTATCGATACGCTGCAGAGGGATGTTAAGCACCTCTCCCACCGAGTCCACTTTCAGGCTGAATAACTCATCCTTATACTCTACCACGCAATGCATGCATTGCTCGTCTTCATACCCGTCAAGCGAGAGACGGCGGCGCATATCAATCACCGTGACAATACGTCCCCGCAAATTAATAAGGCCCGCCACTTCATAGGGTGCCAGTGGTACACGGGCAATCTCAAGATTTCTCAGCACATCCTGCACTACCAGCACCGAAATACCAATGAGCTGGCCGCCCACACGCATGGTTACAAACCCCTCCTGATCTGCATCATTCATGGTAAGATGGTGATGTGAAACTGTTTGCAGTGACGTACTCATCAGGCGCACTCCGTCTCAGGGTGGAGAAGCCGTGAGATAGCAACAATCAGCTTTTCACGCTCTGTTTTCGGCACAAAGTCGTTGATGCCGGCTTCTTTCAAATAGTCGCTGATCCCTTCATTGGCCGTTGATGTAAAGGCAATAATGGGGACATCCTTGTGATCCGCCATAGAGCGTATCGCTTCCGATAGCTCCACCCCGTCCATTTCCGGCATTTCAATATCGGTGATAATCAAATCAAAGCTGCGGCGGGAAAGCTGGTGCAACGCATCCTGCGCGCTGGACACTGCTGTAACCCGATACCCCACAGCAGAAAGGAAGGGGACGGTCAGATTACGGAAGAACATGCTATCTTCGACAAACAGCAATTCAAAGTCCTGTGAGTCTTCTGTCAGGCTCTGGTCCAGTGACAGTTCAATGTCCAGTTCTCTGGAAAGCAACTGCCCTACATCCATCACATCCGTAGACTTTCCGGCCATTACGATCGTGCCGAGGAATGTGCGGTCATCACTGGTGAGTTTGACCGTCGGCTCGGCATTGACAATATCCTGAATATCGTCTACCAACAGCCCCACTGTCTTGTTATCATAGTGAAAGACAATTACCTCGCACATACCTTCCTCCGGGATGGACTGCCCCTGAAGCGTGGACAGCACCATCAGATCGTCACGATACTGCACGACATTACGCCCGTTGGAGTGTTCAAAGGTGCTGACATCAATCTCTTCCAGACGTGAAACCAGTTCCAGCGGCACAGCTTTCGGTGCACCGCCACCACTGGTAAAGAGCAGGAAGGGCGACGTACGCGAGACGGCGGCAACGGCTTCCTGCGCATTATCGTCCTTACTCATATCCAGTTCACCGGCCGTTGTTTTTGCAATACCGTTAGGATCCAGAATCATAATGACGCTACCATCGCCCAGTACCGTATTACCGGAATAAATCTGAATCTCCTGTAATAGCTGGGAAACCGGCTTAACCACGATTTCTTCCGTATCGTAGATATTATCCACCAGCAGGCCAAAATCCGTAGCCCCTACCTTGCATACCACGACGAACTGACTGCTGCGTGCCGTTTCATCGCCATCGATATTCAGGGCCTTGCTCAGGGAAATCACCGGCAGTAGTTTCTCACGCAGGCGCAATACCGGTGTCTGGTTGATCTTTTCAATCTTATAATCACTGGCCCGGCCCGTGCGCACCAGCTCCTGCACATTGATCTGAGGCAGGGCAAAACGCTGCCCCTGTGTTTCTACAATCAGCACCGATACGATCGCCAGCGTCAGCGGAATTTTGATATGGAAGGTAGAGCCTTTGCCCTGCGTGGACTCCAGCTCTACCGTACCACCAATTTTCTCGATGTTGGTGCGCACCACGTCCATGCCGACACCACGGCCGGAAACGCTGGTGACTTTCTCTGCCGTGGAAAAACCGGCGCGGAAGATAAACTGGATGATCTGCTGCTCGCTCATTTGTGCCAGCTCATCATGCGTAGTGATATTATTTTGCAGCGCTTTTTCCTTAATACGTTCGACCGCCACCCCTTTACCGTCATCGGAAATATCAATGATAATGTGCCCACCTTCGTGGTAGGCACTCAGCGTTACCGTTCCTGTCTCACTTTTTCCGGCCTCTTTGCGTTCATCCGGCATCTCGAGACCATGGTCACAGGAGTTACGCACCATATGCGTCAGCGGGTCCTTGATCATTTCCAGCAATTGCCGGTCGAGCTCGGTCTCCGCACCTTCCATGCGCAGCTCGATTTTCTTGCCCAGCTCCATGGAAAGGTCACGGATCAGACGCGGAAACTTAGCCCATGCATTACCAATGGGCTGCATGCGCGTTTTCATGATGCCGTCCTGCAACTCAGTTGTAATATATGAGAGACGTTGCAGCGGGCTTTTGAAGTCGTTGTCATCCTTGGTGCGCACAATCTGCATCAGCTGGTTACGCGTCAGCACCAGCTCTCCGACCATTGACATCAGGCTTTCCAATACGTCCAGATTCACCCGGATGCTTTGATTTGCCATACTGCCACCACCGGATGCCTGAGGCTGAGCCTGAACACCAAGCCCCTTCTTCACTGCCTCTTTCTTGATCTGAGCGGGCAATGCTTCCGCTTTTTTCGTCTCTTCCGGTTTCTGTTCCTTAGGCTGCCCGGTTACTGCAACCGCTTTCTCTTCTGTTTTTTCCTCTGTTTTTTCGGCACCATCCTCACCAGCTGCATCCTTGGCTTCGTCTTTCGGCGCTTCCGCTGCCGGCTCATCATCCGGGCCTTCTGCCGCCAGCCATGCCGCCTCCAGCTCATCCAGCGTTGGGCCCGCGCGCTCTACCTCTTCTTCATCCTTGCCTGTTTCAGACTCCGGGGTCTCTTCCGGCTTCTCGGGTTCCGGCTCTGCAACCGTTTCGCTTTCAGCCGGTGCTCCAGATGTACCCGTACCAACGCTCTCTGTAAATTCATTGAGGCGGCGGATCAGGTCATTATCGTTTCCTTCCGGTTCCGAACCATTCTCCTCAAGGAAGTCCATGATCATCTTGATGCAATCCAGCGCTTCCAGCACGATGGAAATTGCCTCAGGTGTTACAGGAATTTCCCCATCACGGATTTTGCCGAGAACATTCTCACCGGCATGAGCTACAGACTCCAGACGCGGAAGCCCTAAAAACCCGCACGTCCCCTTAATGGTATGAACCAGACGGAAAATATTACCAAGAATTTCCGTATCATCCGGGTTTTGTTCCAGACGCACCAGCTCGGAATCCAGCATGCCAAGGCTCTCGCTGGTCTCGGTAATAAATTCGCTGATCAGATCATCCATAGATGCACCCCGTGCATTACACCGTAAGTTTATATGTATCGTCTGCGGCTTACTCGCATGCTTTTATCTTTAACAGCCAATGTCTAATAAAAGATGAACGCTTACACCCCTTCCGACTGCTCCCGTATTGCGGTCAGGGTATAATGCGTGTCATCCAGATCCACTGAAAGCTCCACACCCATCTCGTCTACCAATCCCCTGGTCAGATAGGCCTGTACTGTTTTTGGTGAGAGTTGAATCGTGCGATCTCCCAGCAACACGCGGGAAGCATCCACATCGTCTTTGACGCTTTCCCCCTCTGCGCGCACCGTAATCACGCGCTGCGTTTCATTTTCCTGCTGCAGGCGCACACTGATGACGCCTCCCCGTATCAGAGTACGCGACGCAAGAATGATCATATTCAGGATCACCTGTGATAATTTCTGGCTGACAGAGATGGCGGCCGCATCTGTATGGTCATCCGGCCAGTCAAGGGCAATACGCGTACCGCTGAAATAGTCTGCCGTCAGCTGCTTTTTCTCCTGCATGCAGGCTTCCCCGTGCTCATTGAGCTTGCCATATGCCTGCCGGAAAAACTGGAGACGATTTACCGCTTCCTTAGCACTGGAGGCAATCAGCTCTAATGCTTCGGGTTGCATTTCAAACCCGGCATCCTCCAGAAACTCTGCACCATTATTGACTGCACCGATAGGCCCGGTGAGATCATGACACAGGCGAGTACACAGATGTTCTGCCATGCGAGTATCAAGTGACATTCATTAAGACTCCTGAATCAGGACTGCAAGTCATTACCTGAACAGGCAATGGAACCTGTGCTTAATAACATGGAAAGTCTAAATTTTCGGTAAACTTAACACGATAAAAAATGGATGTTCCACCCCTCTCGGGGTTTGTTTTTATAGGACTCCTGTGCTAATATGGGACTGATGGGATACGTAATCCCGCAATAATAAATAACGGTTCAGGTAGAACAGTGAAAATTGCAACACTTACAGCGCAACCCTCTGAGTTGCAGGCTAAAATAAGTCGCACACGCGCTGCGGCAGAGCGTTCGGTTGACCGCCTTTCGTCCGGCAGCCGCATCACACGTGCGGCGGACGATGTCGCTGGCATGTCCATTGCCACGACCATGCTTACCCGCAGTATTTCACTAC
>CAYMGS010000012.1:0-12805 GCA_964390025.1 uncultured Rickettsiales bacterium
GTCCGGCGGCACGTTTACCGTCTCTAACGGTGGTGTCTATGGCTCGCTGATGTCCACACCGATTATCAACCCGCCGCAGTCCGGTATCCTTGGCATGCATAAAACCGAGCAGCGTCCGGTGGTGGTGGATGGTCAGATCGTGGCCCGCCCAATGATGTATGTCGCGCTTTCCTATGACCATCGTATCATTGACGGGCGGGAGTCGGTGACCTTCCTGAAACGTGTGAAGGAAGCGATTGAAGATCCGCGGCGTCTGCTGCTGGGGCTGTAGGTTGCATGATCCGTATCATCAGGGCGCGCTATTCTATGGACATTCCGATCATACGCAGGCTTTGGCACAGATACCGTGACCATCTGGCTGTTATTGACAGCTATGACCTGGGTGGTGAAACAGTGGAGCCGGAGTTAAAAGAACTGGCGTCGCTGTATGGTGAAGAAAATGGGGGCGTTTATCTGGCTATGGAACACGAGGATGTGCTGGGGACGGTCGCGCTGAACCGAATCGGGGAGGACGCCGGAGAAGTACGCCGCCTGTATGTCTGCCCCGAACATCAGGGAAAGGGCGTTGGGCGTATGCTGATGGACTATGTGATAAGAGAAGCCAGAAAGCTTGGGTATCGCATGTTGTATCTGGATACATTTCGCAAAGAACCAGGCCCACAGCGTTTATACAGCGCCTGCGGTTTCACAGAATGTGCCCCCTATAATGATTACCCTGCGGATAGAATGCTATTTATGGAGATGCGGTTATGAGTGATTTTGATGTGATTGTGATTGGTGCCGGGCCGGGTGGCTATGTGGCGGCGATTAAAGCGGCGCAGCTGGGCATGAAAGTGGCCTGCGTGGAAAAACGCGGTGCGCTGGGCGGCACCTGCCTGAACGTGGGCTGTATCCCTTCCAAGGCATTGCTACATTCCTCCGAGATGTATGAGGAGACGCTCAATCATGCGGCGGAGCACGGTATCAAGACCGGTAAGGTATCGCTGGATCTGAAAGCAATGATGAAGCGTAAAGATGAGGCAGTCGAAGGCCTGACCAAAGGCATTGAAGGTCTGTTTAAGAAAAACAAGGTGGAATGGCTGAAGGGCGAGGGTAAAATCACCGGGAAAGGTGAAGTCAGCGTGGGCAAGAAAAAATACTCCGCCAACAATATCCTGATTGCGACCGGTTCGGATGTGATGCCGCTGCCGGGCGTGGAGGTGGATGAGAAAAAAATTGTTTCTTCTACCGGCGCGCTGGAGTTGACTTCTGTTCCCAAAAAAATGGTGGTGATCGGTGGCGGTGTAATCGGGCTGGAGCTGGGCTCTGTCTGGCGTCGCTTAGGTGCCGAGGTAGAGGTGATCGAATTTCTGGATCGCATCACGCCGGGGATGGATGCAGACCTTTCCAAGCAATTCCAGCGTACGCTGGAAAAGCAGGGCATCACGTTCCGCTTAGGCCATAAGGTGACGGGTGCAAAGAAAACCGCTAAAGGTGTGAGTCTGGATGTGGAACCGGCCAAAGGCGGTAAGGTCCAAAAAGTGAGCGCCGATGTAGTGCTGGTATGCATTGGCCGTAAGCCCTACACCGAGAATCTCGGCCTGAAAGAAGTGGGCGTGAATCTGGATGAGCGTGGTCGTGTGGAAGTAGGCGACCATTTCCAGACGAATGTGGATGGCATCTACGCGATCGGCGATGTGATTGCCGGGCCCATGCTGGCACATAAGGCGGAAGAAGAAGGTGTGGCTGTCGTGGAATATATGGCCGGACAAAAGCCGCATATCAACTACGATGCCATCCCAAGCGTGGTTTATACCTGGCCGGAAGTCGCCAGTGTAGGCAAGACCGAAGAACAATTAAAAGAAGCTGGTATCGCTTATAATATGGGTAAGTTTCCCTTTATGGCGAATTCGCGCGGACGCTCGGTCGGCCAGACGGATGGGTTCGTGAAGATTCTGGCCGACAAAGAGACCGACGAGGTCTACGGTGTACATATCCTTGGCCCGGATGCAGGAACGCTGATTGCCGAGGCGGCGCTGGCGATGGAATACCGGGCTTCCTCGGAAGACATCGCCCGCACCTGTCATGCCCACCCGACGCTCAATGAAGCGGTGAAGGAAGCGGCGCTGGCGACCTTCTTCAAGCCGATTCATATGTAGTATATCATGCCGTTCTCTGATGAGGAGCGCAGGGCACTGATGGACACTTATCTGGTAGGTAAGAAAACCATTGCGTATCTCGAAGCCATCGGCATGGATTCGTTTGAGACGCTTAAAGATCAGGACGCGGAGTTTGTCTGTTCGCTGATCGCACATGAGTCCGGTCTGCCGGGCTGGGCGACGCATAAAATGGCGCACCAGTGTGTCCGAAACGCGATTGAGACGGCAACACGCGGAATTTAATCACTATATTCCAGCGCTTCTTTTAACGGTGTCAGTTGCTCTGCATACTTTTTCCATTTGCCGACCGAGGAGGTGTAGAGCGGGGTGCGCACCTGATTGACGCTGGCTGTCTGGACGACCCGCGAATTTTCATGGAATTTCAGACACGTCTCTTCCCATGGCAGGCCGCAATACTTTAGCAACTTCCGTATTTCCGACTCGCTGTTTTCTACCAGCGTTTCATAGGTCAGTGTGTGTATGAATCCTGGATACATACTATCCCAGTGCTGCATCAGTTCATCGTAGAGCTTGTAATAATGGGCCAGTGACTCCTGAGAGTGCGCATAGGGGTGCACGCCGGCAAAGTGCCGGGTGAAGATCGAAAAGCAGGTATCCATCGGGTTGCGGCGGCAATGGATGATCTTCGCCCCGGGAAATAGTTTATGAATCAGTCCGACATACAGAAAATTATGCGGCATTTTATCGCAGACGAACGCAGCACCCTGTGCGCTCATGCGTAATTGTGCCAGATACTGATCGGCGAGCTGTGCATAGGCTTTCTCACCTGTCTGGTCCAGTTTTGCGATGGAAGCGGGAAAGGTCTGGCCTGTGAGTTTAAACGTGCCTGCTTCTGCAATAACCCGCAGGTGGCTAAGTTCACCTGCGCCCTGAACCATGGAATGCGAGTCAAGAATTTGCTCAGCCAGCGTGGTGCCGGAGCGTGGCATCCCCAGAATGAAAATAGGGTTGGGCTCTGCTGCACTGGTGTTGCGGGGTTCTGTGTCCTGCGCGAAGGCAGTCCGGATCGCTGCAAATTGTTGCTGCGTCTCCTCTTTCCTGTACGGTGTTTTCTCCGCATACATGCGATTGCCGTCAGTATAGTAACGGAAGGCCTCCTCATGCTTGCCGGCTTTGTCGTACAGCCGTGCCAGAGCAAACGCCAGATTGGTGCGTTCCTCCGGTTCTGTGTCAGATGCGCTGTAGAGTTTTTCAAAGCGGGCGACCAGCGGTTCATCAGGTGCAGGGGTGGATATGTTGGCAAGCTGACAGAAAAGCCATATATGATCCGGATTGTGAATCAGTGCCTCCTGACAGGTGCGGATAGCCTCGTCCCTGCGACCCTGTTCCAGAAGGCAGGTGGCCTGCGTACTCATCAGCAGTGGCTGGAAGGGGTGAAATTTCAGTGCAACTGCAAGGATTTTCTCCGTCATCGCATGCTGGTGCTGATCAAGCAGGACGGAACACATATCCAGATACACTTCGAGCATGTCCGGTTTCAGCTTGAGGGCCTGATTGAAATGTGCGAGTGCGGATTTAATGTCGTTCACGCGCTGGCATTGCAGGCCGTAACGATAATGGGCAAGCGGTTGCTCTGGGTTTAGGGCAATACATTGCTTAAAGGCTTTCAGCGCATCCAGCGTACGCTCACTTTCCGCCAGAATACAGCCCAGCGCATCCCAGCCTTCATAGCTCTTTGGGTGTTGTGCTACATATGTCTTCAGCAGCTCTATGGCTTCGGCGCTGCGGTGATTGCGGTGCAGGCCCAGCGCATTAAGGATTTCTTGCGGAATGGCAGGGTTCAGGCGAGGCATATGAGACATGTGGCTACCTAGACCGCCGCTTCACGGCTGCGGGTAATCACAGAGTCAATCTCGCATTCGTCGACCTGTAGTTTTTCCAGCACAAAACGCGCCAGTTGCAGCGAGGCTTCCAGCGTTTCCTGCACCACCAGTGTGGCCCCGTGTTCATACAGAGACTGCACGGATTCCCCGTCCCTTGCCCGCGCAATCACCATGCAATTAGGCCAGTGCTTGCGGAGAGTTTTCAAAATGGCCTCGGCGGATTCCGGCTGATCGACCGTCAGTAGCACGGCTCTCGCATGTTCAATATCGAGCTTGCGCCATAAATCCGCACGCCTTGCATCACCATAAAATACAGAAAGCCCTTTATCGCGCCAGGTGGCGACACGCGGGCTGTTATTATCCATGGCCAGATAGGCAATCTGCTCCCGTTCCAGCACCTCGCCCAGCAGTCGACCCACACGTCCGAACCCGGCAATGATAATATGGCCTTTTTCTTCATTTTCCGGGATGACAATAGAGGGTTTTCCGGCCGTAGAACCATAACGGTTCTCCAGCACACGGCTGAGGCGCATGGCCAGTACGGATACAAGCGGCGTGGCCAGCATGGAGCAGGCGGAAACGATCATGAAGAATTGACCGTGCGGCACGGAGATTAACCCCTCTGCCATTGCCATGCTGACAATCATAAAGGCGAACTCACCACTCTGCCCCAGCAGCAGGCCCACTTCCAGCGCACGAATCCAGGGCATGCGGAAGAGCAGGCCGAGGATAAAAATAATGGAGGTTTTAATGGCAAACAAACCCGCCACGGAGACGATAAGCCAGAAAGGCTCATTCGCAATCTCTCTTAAGTCGATGACCATACCGACGGACAGGAAGAAGATACCGAGAAACACTCCTTTGAGCGGGTCGATCACCATCTCAATTTCATGGCGGTATTCTGTTTCGCAGAGCATGAGTCCGGCAAGAAACGCGCCCAGTGCCATAGAAAGCCCGGCGGTATAGGTCAGTGCGGCGGAACCGATCACGATAAAGAGTGTTACCGCCATAAACCATTCGGCGTTGTGGGAAAAGCCGAGATACTTAAACAGCGGGCGCAGTAATTTCCGCCCGGCAATATAGATCACCGTAATCACAATCACGGCCTTAATCATCGCCTCGCTAATATTGCTGACGATCGAGGTACCATCACTATTAGCGAAGATTGTCACCAGAATCAGGATGGGCACCACCGCCAGATCCTGCATCAGAAGGACGGAAAAACCGGTTGTGCCAACCGGTGTAGAGAAACGATGTTGCTCACGGAGTAGCTGGATGACAATCGCAGTGGAGGAGAGCGCCAGACATGCCCCCATCAGGATGGATGTCTCCACCGGGTTATCAAATATAAAGGCGATGACCGAAATCACCGCCGCGGAGACCAGTATCTGTGCCGAGCCGAAGCCCAGCACAAGCCGGCGCATATCCCACAGGCGCGAGATGGAAAGCTCCAGCCCGATCATAAAGAGCAGCAGCATCACCCCAAACTCCGCGACGCTGCGCACCCATTCCAGATCGGTGATGGCCAATGTGGAGACAAACGGAATATCGTCCGTCAGCAAGCCAAGGCCATAGGGGCCAATGACCATTCCGGCGATCAGGTAAGACAGTACGGGTGAGAGTTTAAAGCGATGCAGCACAGGGACCAGAATTCCGGCGATGGCCAGAATAATCAGAATTTCCCTGAAATAGATGGTGGCGTGATGTTCTTCCATGCGCGTCCCCTTGGCAGCGGCCATCATGACAAAATGCGAAGGCGGGGGCAAGGAATGTCTGGTCTCGGCGTGGCTGTGCCACGCGAAGCCCGAAGGGCGAAGTATGGTGCTCCGGCGCGGACTAAACTCGAACCACTTAGAGCAATTTATCAATGTTCTACAGGATTGGGAAATCATATTCAAGTCTCCACTGAATCTGAATGGCAAAACATTCAGGTGGTAATATTTTTACCCACGGTAGTTAGCTTGAGCGTTTTGGATAGCAGAGCAAAGAATATTATATCTATTTTCGGTGGACGGATGTAAAAGAATATATTCGCTAGTAGAGCAATTATATCCTTTTTCATTAATGTATTCACGAGTTACCTGCTTAAGCTCTTGAGTGTCAGAATATATTGGCGGGTTAAATATTGTACCGTCTGGAAACTGTTGAATTGTAAAATCTATTTTTTCTCCACTTGTAAGAATATTAAAATAGTGTGATCCCCTCCCTTCTCCCGGAGTTTCATAGGTCACCCGTACAATATCGCCGCCTAATATGGTCTGTGCATAACAAGCAGTAACCGCGCACTGCCCCCAAGCAGCATTTTTTCTTGACCAATTTGAAGGATCAGATGACGTTTCCTGAGACCAGCTAGCTAAGAAGCTTTTATGAAGATTACCAACAATATCAACATTCATAAGTTGTACTTCTCTATCCTGTAACAATTAGGAGTGGTTCTACACAGTCCGCTCGAGTATATGTTTGGTGCCCCGGGTCGGACTCGAACCGACACACCCTTACGGATACAAGATTTTGAGTCTAGCGCGTCTACCAATTCCGCCACCGAGGCACACTCAAAAGCCGCGCCTATCATAAGCAGAAACCACCATGGGTCAACCACAACCTAACTCCCTAAAATTTAAACTAAATGGCACCGAAAATTAAATATGTATTAAGGCCACCCGCGGTACGATGAATCTTGTCGTCCCTGGGGAGGTTTTATGGATGACGATCGTATTATACGGCGCACAGCTGGATTACTCGGGCTCAAGAGGGGATATCTGCGCCATATTACGCGGGACGGGCGGGGCGGTTGCTATCGATGCATCGCCCTGCTGCTTCCGGCAGAAACTTCCGATATTGCACGCCGTTTTACCGAAGCACTGAATCAGGCTATCCGCGCAGATGCGGCAGCTTGCGGTACTCCCTACCTTGATTTATGGGAAGCACGACACCACCGCTTTTCTCATGAAGCCAGCCTCTGGGAAAAAGTTCTGGCACGGTGCGTTCCTCATTACGTTGACAAGAAATATGCTGTGCAGCCACGTGATATCGCTTTTTGTGTCACGCCCGGTGAGCATGAAATGCTGGAAGGGCAGCTGAAAGACGGGATTGCTGTGGTGATGGTGACAAGTTGTCGCAGTGACAATCAGCCATGGACCAAAGGCGCACACGATGATGACCGTACCGAAGCGCTGATAACGCTGATGGAGCGGGAAGAAGATGAACTGCGCAGCATTATCCGTCATGCCGCTCCGTCACACCATCTGTTACCTGTGGCAAGGTTACCGGTCAAGCCAGTCAGCACTGTTCCGGTCAGGGCAGCGCAGCATCGTTTTATATTCAATCCTGTGTTCGCTGAAACAGCACCCGCCAGCATCACCATGAAGGTATAATATTGTCGCGCTCGTGCGGCATGCTATACTTATGCTATGGTCCGATCACTTACACCGCGACTCTGCCTGCTCGTACCGGCGTTACTCTCGCTGGCCGCGCTGGCCGGTGCGCTGATCTCCCAATACGGGTTTGACTATCACCCATGCGAGCTGTGCCTGTATCAGCGCTGGCCTTATGCCATTATTGTGGCGCTGGGCCTGCTGGCGCTGCCGTTTGTAAAAGGCCCGGCACCCGCACGAATGCTATTGCTGGTGATGGCGCTGCTGTTTGTGATTGATGCCGGGATTGCCGCGTATCATACCGGCGTGGAGTGGGATATCTTTGAAGGGCTGGATGCCTGCAGTGCCGGTGAATTGCCTCCCGGTGCCAGTCTGGAAGATGTGCGTCGCCAGTTAATGGAGGCGCCGGTGGTCTCCTGCAAGGATGCCATGTTTGTGTTTCTGGGGCTTTCGATGGCTGCCTGGAACGTGTTATATGCACTTGGCGGAGCCGGGCTGAGCTTGTTCCTCTGCCGCCACTTATATCGTCAGGAGACACAGGATGCCGCATAGTCTGCCGGGAGAAAAAACGGGCCAGGAAACGCTTGAGCGTATGATTCGCGTAGATCATGCCGGGGAATATGGTGCCAGACGCATCTATGAAGGCCAGCTTGCCGTGCTTAAGGGTCGCCCCAGTGCGCCGCTGATTGAAGAGATGAAGCAGCAGGAAGAGGTGCATCTGGAAACCTTCGAAGACCTGATACGTGAGCATCGTGTGCGACCGACCGCGTTGTTGCCGCTATGGCATGTAGGTGGGTTTATGATGGGGGCGGTGACGGCAATGATGGGAGAAAAAGCGGCGATGGCCTGCACGGTGGCGGTAGAATCGGTGATTGATGAGCATTATGCGTCACAGGAAGCCGCCTTAACCGAGAAAAAAGATGCGCCGCTCAGGCGCACGATTCAGCAATTCCGCGCCGAGGAAATGGAGCATCATGACACCGGCCTCGCGCACGGGGCGGAAGAAGCTCCGGCCTATAATGTGCTGTATGGGGCGGTGTCGGGTATTACCCGTACTGCAATTTGGTTATCCAAGCGTATTTAGCCACTATATCTGGTATATACAGCTTGGCATATATAGCGGGTATGGCTTGGAGTACATACCATAAATGCGCATAGGCCATTGATTTACATTATGTTCTTTACACTGGATAAGGATGTGGATAAGGTGTGAATCCTTTTTCACATTGGGGGTTACGAAGATGCATAAATATGATCGCGCACTACAGGAACCACCTCTTTGTGATGTGTTCGAAGACCCGATTATTCGTCTGTTGATGCAGCACGATAGCGTGAGCGAGGAAGATATCACCTCTTTGCAGGATGTATTTGTTTCCGAAGACGGGTAACCCTTCGTCATTAAATCTTCAAAGTGTTTAAGCAGTATTTATGCTATACTGCGCACATGAGTCATATCAGGCGACATACATTTCTGATAGTGCTGGTTGCAGCACTGGGGCTGGCATCCTGCCGCCCACCGCACCTGTATTTTGTGGAGCCTTCCGGCCCGTCAGACTACCAGCTTGGCTGGCAGGATGGGTGTGACACGGGGCTTTCTGCGCAGGGCGGTATCCTGTTCCAGTCGCTTTACGGGTTTAAAAAGCGCCCTGAGATGGGGAACAATGAGCTGTACAAGCAGGCGTGGAACGAAGGCTTTACCTATTGCAGGTTCTCCTACGCAGCGATGGGCACCAATTAATCACTTCAGAGTAGAATATTTTATGGCATGAAGGAACGAGGGGCCGGGGCCAGTTCACGCAGGTCACCACGTCCGACTTCAAGCACAGCCAGCCCGCGTACGCATACCCCGTCATTATTCAAACGGAAGATACCGTTAGCAGGGCCTGAATAGCCGCTGGGGTCGGTCAGTGCCATCAGTGAGAAATCCGGCCCGCCCGGTGATTGCGCAAGCGTGGCCGCCAGCGCTACCGCGTCGTACGCCAGACTTGCCAGCCGGGGCGGCAGGTAGCCATTCGCATGAGAAAAGCGTTGCTCAAACCCGCGGTATGCCCGCAGAGGTGCAGAAGCAAACCAGCCACCTGCGAGGCCATTCATGGTAGCTAAATCCGGATTATCCCATACGCCGGTGCCGAGCAACTGCACATTGGCATTTGTAATACCGAAATTCTTCAGGCGTGCCAGCAACATTCCCAGGCGATCACCGCCTTCCGCCAGCAACAGTGCATCCAGCGGTGGCTCACCTCCACCAACTCTGCCGCCGATCAGACGCTGAATCTCCATATCAATATCCGTGGCTGATGGCGGATAGAATTCAATGCCGGTGAGCGGTTTGTTATACATGATGGTCATACGACGCAGGGAGTCGGCCACCAGCTTTCCGTAGGCGTTGGCGGGGAGCAGGGCGCCAATGCGGCTGCTATGGCGATCAAACGCTTCCTTGACCACCCGGTCAACCTGTTGATCGGGCATAAAGCCAAAGAGAAATACCCCTTTCTCAGCGACAGCACGGTTATTGGAAAAAGATAAGACATGGGTCCCTGACTTCGCTGCAATGGGCGCTACAGCACGCACGGAGTCGGAAAAAAGCGGGCCGATAAGAAGCTTTGCCCCTTCCGCGATCGCCTGTTCTGCTGCTTTAGCAGCCCCTTGTGGGTTTCCCTCCGTGTCTTTCGGGATAATCACCAGCTGCGTGCGCAGTCCTTCTTTGGGGGTGGTGGAGTATTTGTCGAACAGGGCCAGCATGGCGGCATCCAGCAACGATTGCCCCAGCTCAGCCGAATCACCACTGAGTGGTACCAGCAGACCAACCCTCACTTCCGGGCCCACTGGCATGCCGGGCGGGGTTTGTGTCATGTCCATGGTTTCCGGCACAGGCGGTGCATAAGGTGATTGCGGGTGAGGCGGCACATAATAATCCGCCGGGGGCTGGTGCATAGGGCCTTTGGCGCATGCAGCGATGGTGATGATCAGTAGAAGGGAGAGAAAAACTTGAGCTACCTGCCGCATCCTGTTACCCGTCATGCTTGGTTTACCTGAGAAGTCTGATACACTGGCGCAAACCATAAGCGAGTTACTGTGAAAAGTAAATCCACCTCCTGCGGGCCCGGCACGCTCTATATTACCGCAACACCTATTGGCAATCTCGGTGACTGGAGTTACCGCGCAGCACAGATGGCGGAACAGGTTGAAGTGATTGCCTGTGAAGATACGCGCACCAGCCATGTATTATTGTCACATTACGGGATATCCACGCCCACGACGGCCTATCATGAACATAATGCGGAAAAAACGCGCCCAATCTTGATAGAGCGTCTGCTGAACGGTGATGACGTGATGTTAATTAGCGATGCAGGCACCCCGCTGATTTCTGATCCCGGCTACAAGCTGGTGCGTGATGCACAGGCACAGCAGATTGTGGTGGTGACGTTACCTGGTGCCTCAAGCCCGGTGGCAGCGCTTTCCATTGCCGGACTGCCCACGGATGCATTTTACTTCGGTGGTTTTCTGCCACATAAAACCCACGCCCGGCAGGAAACCTTGAAAGAGTTTGAGGGGCTGCGTGCGTCGCTGGTCTTTTTGGAATCCCCCACGCGTCTGTGTGCGTCGCTCAGGGATATAGTGGCAGTGCTGGGCGAGCGAGAGGTAAGCGTGTGCCGCGAGCTGACCAAGCGGTATGAGGAAGTCCGGCGGGGTGTTGTGAGTGACGTGCTGGCGCATTACGAAGCTCAGCCGCCGAAGGGTGAAATCGTGCTGGTGGTGCGTGGTGCTGACACTATGCCGTTGTGTAAAGAGGATGAGCTTAAGGCGTTGCTCGCCACTCTGCTTGAGAGCCATTCACTGAAAGAGGCGGTGATGATTGCCTGTGAGCAGACCGGAATGGCGCGTAAGGAAGTCTATGCGAAGGCGCTGGAAGTTCGTAATGAAGCCTAAGCGTATACAGGCTTACCGGCGGGGTCATATAGCCGAGATACTGTCGGCAATCTGGCTCACCTGTAAGGGATACCGGGTCTTAAAGCGACGCTACAAAAGTCCGTGGGGCGAGATAGATCTGATTGCTCGCCGCGGTTCCACGTTGGTGTTTGTAGAGGTCAAGGCGCGCCCCGGCACGCGAGAGGCACTGGAAGCTGTGACGCCCCGGCAACGTCAGCGTATTGCGCAGGCAGCCAGCGCGTATCTGCAATCGATGCCACCCCATGCCTCCTGCGCCTGCCGGTTTGACGTAATGGCGTATCGTGCCCCTTGTTTTCTGTTTCACCTGCGGGATGCCTGGCGAATGTAGCTGCCTCTTGCCAACGCCGGGCCAGGGGGACATAATGCGCGACACATAATCATGGAGGTTTCTATGCGTCTGTATGTTCTGTTCGGGTTGGCGTTGCTACCGCTACAGCTTTCCGCCTGTAAGCCGATGATTGGCAGTGCGGCTACCTCGGTAGGGATTGCCGCGGCGGAAGAACGCAGTATGGGTACAGTGGTGGATGACAATACGATCCATGCGGACATTACTCATCGTTTTATTCAGTCTGACGTCAATGACCTGCTGGTGAATGTGGATGTACGCGTCCATGATGGCCGCGTGATGCTCACAGGTCGTACCCCGAAGCCCGAGACGTCGGTGGAGGCGGTACGTCTGGCGTGGCTGGCCAAAGGTGTGCGCGAAGTTATCAACGAGATCAAAACCGGGCAGGAAAACGACACGGTCGGGTTTGCACAGGATCAGTGGATTGAAACCCAGATCGAAGCACGCCTGCTGGCAACCAAAGGCATTATGTCGATTAATTACACGGTCGAGGTAGTTGACGGTGTCGTGTACCTGCTGGGGGTCGCACAGAATGAGCAGGAGCTTCGCAACGTGGCGTATATCTCGAGCATCACCAAGGGCGTGCAGCGGGTGATCAGCTATGTGCGTCTGAAAGATGCGCCTCCGCCCTCACCTCCGCAAACACTGTAAGTTCATGGGGTTGCGTGTTGCCATCCAGATGGACCCGCCGGAGACGCTAAACGCTGCCGGGGACTCCACCATTATTTTGATGGAAGAGGCGCAGAAGCGGGGCCATGCGATGTGGTATTATCACCCGTCGCGCTTGTTCTGGGCGGCGGATACGCTTTACGTACCTGCTCAGCCGATACGCCTCACAGAAGGTGATGAGTGGTATGAGCTGGGGGAGACAATATTGTTGAATCTGGCGAGTGACGTCGATGTGGTGCTGATGCGCCAAGACCCGCCCTACGATATGGCCTATCTCAGTGCCACCTATATGCTCTCACGTATTCATCCCCATACGCTGGTGGTCAATGACCCCGATGCAGTACGTGATCTGCCGGAGAAACTCTTTCCCCTCGATTTTGCTGAATATATGCCGGAGACGCTGATTGCTTCCGAGCGTGAGCCAATTGAGGATTTTCTGCGTATTCACGGCGATATTGTTCTGAAGCCTTTATATGGTCATGG
>CAYMGS010000012.1:12815-21962 GCA_964390025.1 uncultured Rickettsiales bacterium
CAGAGAATCTTCAGGCATTGCTCGAATTTTTCTTTGCACGCGGCGAGCGTCCGGTGATGGCCCAGCAATTCCTGCCGGAGGTTACGGAAGACGATTGCCGTGTGGTGCTGATGCATGGCAAGGTGGAAGGGGTAGTCGGGCGTTTGCCGGCGAGCGGCGAGGTACGAGCGAATTTCCGTGTGGGTGGTTCCGCCAACGCGATGGAGTTAAGCGAGCGCCAGCTGGAAATCTGCACCGTGATTGGAGAACGACTGGTGGCGGAAGGCATCTATTTCGCCGGGCTGGATCTGATCGGCGACTGGCTGACAGAGATCAATATCACCTCGCCCACCGGCCTGCGTGCAGTGAAAGACTTATACGGCACCGCGCCGGAATCCGCCTTCTGGGATGCTGTGGAAGGCAGTAAGCATCATACATAGTGATTTTCACGGAATCTTCACACGTTCCGGCCGCTTTTTTGCTAATCTGTATATGTGGATACACAACCCATACAATATGCTGCTTTGATTCCCGATGCGAGCAGTCAGGAGACGATTGCACAGATGAGTGCGATCGCATCGCTTACGGCTGGATTCAGGCCAGCTGATCCACGAGATGCACATCTGACCGTTGGTTACAATCAACAGGGGTTCAGCCCTGCTGCACTTCGCTCGCTTAAAGGCATGCATGACGTAACGCTCGCGAGCGCAACCGCGCAGGGGTTGCACCGAAAAAATGGTAATCTGCATCTCATTTATTCTGCCAACACCAGGCAAATTGCGGTTGCGATCGAGTTTCCCTCACATCAGGTCAATGAGATGAAGGCCATGTTGAGGCATACATTCGATGGCAAGTTGTCACTGTCGCATATGACCATTGGTGTGCTTGATCCGCAGGTGTTGGGGGTGAACCCCGATGCTTTGGATCAGCTGGCGAAGGCAAAAGAATTTGATGCCTTGCAGGGGAGGCTGGATGAAGCACTGAACCATTTCCTGATGAGTGATGCCGGCAAACCTCTCAGTTTTCTTGCACAGCAACCCATCCAGATTTCCATGGAAAAAGTACATGCCAGCCCGCATACGGAATGCCCGCTGGATATTACGCAACACCCTAACCCTATATCGACACGGGTGAATGCACTGGATCATCTGCAGCAAAGCAGGGATCAGGAGCCTGATACGACAGCAGCGAGCTGGGTGGAGAGACTATTAGATGCTGGCAGAAGTGCGGATGTTACAAGCCGTGTGAACAGGTAATCCAGCATCCCTTATGCACTGGCGATAAAACCAGGATTGCGATACTCCGGTTTACCATACACAAAAGGAGAACCATCCAGCATAGTCATGCTGCCGCCTGCAGCCAGCAGAATCGCGTGCCCGGCGGCGGTATCCCATTCCATGGTGGGGCCTGTGCGTGGGTAGAGGTCGGCTTTGCCATCTGCCACATAGCAGAATTTCATGGAACTGGAGGCCTGCACTTTTTCGGTAATCTCGTAGGGTGCCAGAATGTTTTCCACCTCCGGAGAAGCGTGGTGCTTGCTGACCAGTACAGCCCGTCTGTTCCCTTCTGGTGTATTCACACGGATTGATTGTTGCTCTCCGTTGCTATTGATGCGGAATGCCCCGGCCTGATCGCTGCCAAGATACATCAGGTTTTGCGCAGGCACGTAGATAACACCGGCGACGGGGGTGGTTCCCTCAATCAGCCCGATATTAACGGTGAACTCGCCTTCACCCCGGATAAAGCTCTTGGTGCCGTCGAGCGGGTCTACCAGCCAGAAACAGGGGGCCTTTGCACTGGAAGCTGCCTGCGCTCCTTCTTCCGAGACGATAGGTATCTCCGGGAATAATCTTTTTAGCGCCTTTACAATATGGTCGTTGGCCCGCTGATCGGCAACCGTCACGGGGGATGCGTCGTCTTTGTATTCCACATCTATCTTCCCGGCCTGCACTTCCATAATCAGTTCGCCTGCATCGCGAGCGATATTCGCCAGTTGTTGCAACAGGGGCGTATTACGCTCGGGAGATTGGGTGGTCATGGTCATTTTCTCTTGTTCTGTGAAATTTCATGGTATACTTGCCAGACAATCCATCTTTGTTCCAAGGATAACATGGCTCCCACCCACAAACAGGCAGCTGCCAAAAAAATCAAGAATATTCTTGATCGACTTCCCAAATCACAGCGCACTTCGCTCAAAACATTTGCCAGCACGTTTTTTGCCCGGATGCATCCGCAGGAAGTGGCGATGGTGGATGAGTCTCACGCTGCATATGTCATGCAGGGGGTTACAGATTTTATTGCTACCCGCAAACCCGGCAGACCCAAAATTCGCATCAGTTCACCGGATCCGAGAAAGGCCGGATTTGTGCATCAGCGCCTGATCGTGGAAGTGCTGGGCGACGACATGCCGTTTCTGGTGGACTCACTCACCGCAGAAATTAAGCGGCAGGGATTCATTATTCATGAGACCATGCACCCCATTTTACATGTTGAGCGCGATAGCAAGGGAAAGCTTAAGAGGCTGGCGGAAGAAGAGGGCAAGCACACCACGCGTGAATCATTGATTGTCTTTGTGCTGTCTGCATTGCCGGACGGAATGATGGAAGCGCAGCTGAAGGGGGATTTGCTGGGGGTATTGCAGTATATTCGCCACGCCGTTGTCGACTGGAAGCCTCTTCTTGCGCAGCTGGACCGTGTGGTTGAGTATGTGGCATCACTCGAGAAAGGGGTGGATCTGGCAGAGCGTGATGAGGCCGTCGATTTTCTTACCTGGCTTGGCCACAATAATTTCGTGTTCCTGGGTTATATCGAATATGACTTTTACACGAAAAGCGGTAAGGAAAAACTATCGATTAAATCCGGTTCAGAAAAAGGTATTTTCCGTATCGATGGCAGCACGCTAAAATATCAAGGGCTGGCCTCCATCCCTCCTGAGATGCGCCATTTTGCCCGGAAATCGCAAATCATCGAGATTACAAAATCCAATCATAAATCCGTAGTTCACCGTCCTGTTCATATGGATTATGTGGCGATTAAAAAACTGGATGATACGGGAAAAGTTATCGGCGAGTGCCGGTTTGTCGGGTTGTTTACGTCCCTGGTGTATTACCAGAGCGCTGACCTGATACCCTATATCCGCCGTAAATATCCTATGTGATTGCACAGGCAGGGTTTGAGCAGGCCAGTCATAATAGTAAGGCGCTCCGGGCAGTGCTGGAATTTTTCCCGCGTGATGAGCTGTTCCAGATTTCCAATGACGATCTGTACCGTATCAGTCTGGGTGTGATGGCGCTGGAAGCCAAACCAAGGCCACAGCTTTTTGTGCGCGCTGACCAGTATAGCCGGTTTATGAGCTGTCTGGTGTACCTGCCGCGTGATATGTTCAACACGTTTGTGCGCAAGGAAATTGCCCGAATACTGGAGCGAGCCTTCGACGGTTCCCTGACAGCATTTTATACACAGATGACCGAGTCGCCTCTGGCCAGGGTGCACATGATCATCAAGACCACTCCAGGCGAGATACCGGACTATGATCTGGATAAAATTCAGGGTGAAATTGATCAGATTGTCAGTTTCTGGATTGACGGGTTGCGAGAGGCGCTGATTGAAGCATACGGGGAGCAGGTGGGCGAGCGCTATTTTCGCATGCTTCATTACGCGTTTCCCCGTGAATATGTGAATGTGACCTCTCATGAAGAGGCGCTGATTGATTTCAAAAAGATTCTGGCAAGTCAGCAAACCGGTATGCCGTCTGTGCGCCTGTTTCCTGACAGTGAACGATATGCCCATGCGAAATGCCAGTTCCGCCTGAAAATTTATCAGGTGGGTGCGGAGACAACGCTTTCCGAGACCATTCCTATTTTGGAAAATATGGGATGTCGTGTTCTGGACGCCCACCCCTACACCATACGTCCGGAATGGGAGGATGATAATACGGCTTTTGTCCGTCAATTTGAGCTGGCACTCAAGGATGAGCTGGCAGTAGATATTGAAATGCGGCGTGCTCACGTGGAAGATGTGCTGGCGCGTATCTGGTGCGGTGAAATGGAAAGCGATGGTTACAACGCACTGGTGTTGCGTGCCGGGCTTGACTGGCGTGCCATTTCCATGCTGCGTGCCTATGGTAAATATCTGCGCCAGACAGGGCTTTCCTATAATGAAGGCTATATGGCCTCGGCGCTTTCGGCCCATCCGAAGCTCTCTGCGGAACTGGTCGCGCTTTTTGAGGCACGGTTCGCCCCGGATAAAGGTAAGGCACGTGCTAAGGCGATTGAAAAAATCCAGACACGTATCCGTGAGGAGCTGACGCATGTCTCTAATCTGGCGGAAGACCGGATTATAAGGCGCTTCGCCGATGTGATGATGGCCACTCTGCGTACTAATTATTATCAGACGGATGCCGAAGGAAACCCGGCGCCGTATCTGAGCTTCAAGTTTGACTCTCTGGAGGTACCGGAATTACCGCTGCCCCGTCCGTTTGCCGAAATTTTCGTCTATTCGCGGCGTATGGAGGGGATTCACCTGCGCGGCGGCAAGGTGGCACGTGGTGGACTTCGCTGGTCTGACCGGCCCGAAGATTTCCGCACCGAGGTGCTGGGCCTGATGAAGGCACAGATGGTGAAAAATGCTGTCATTGTGCCCGTGGGCTCCAAAGGCGGATTTGTCGTCAAACACCCACCGGGCGAAGGGGGGCGTGAAGCATTCCAGAATGAGGGCATTGCATGCTATAAGCAGTTTCTCTCCGGTATGCTCGATATCACTGATAACCTCGATCAGGGTAAGGTTATACCACCGCAGGACGTGGTGCGTCATGACGGGGATGATCCGTATCTGGTTGTGGCGGCTGATAAAGGTACGGCGACCTTCTCCGATATTGCGAACAGCATCTCCGAGGCGTACGGATTCTGGCTGGGCGATGCGTTTGCCTCCGGCGGGTCGGCGGGGTATGACCACAAGAAGATGGGGATTACCGCACGGGGTGCCTGGGTTTCGGTACGACGCCATTTCACGGAGATGGGCCGCGACATTCAAAAGGAAGATTTCACGGTTATCGGCATTGGTGATATGGGCGGTGACGTATTTGGTAACGGGATGCTGCTCTCAAAGCATATCCGGCTGGTGGCCGCATTTAACCACCTGCATATTTTTCTGGACCCCAACCCGGATAGTGCTGCCAGCTTTAAGGAGCGCCAGCGCCTGTTCAAAATGCGCCGTTCTACATGGATGGATTATGACTCGAAACTGATTTCTGCGGGTGGCGGGGTATTCGCACGCACGGAAAAACGCATCGGGCTAAGCCGTGAGATCCGGCAGTTGCTCGGGGTGAACCGTGAGCATGCTGCACCGGATGAGTTGATTCAGCTTATTTTAAAAGCGGAAGCCGACCTGCTGTGGAATGGCGGCATAGGGACATATGTTAAGGCAGAGTCTGAAACTCACGGTGAGGTAGGAGATTCTTCCAATGACAGTGTGCGTGTCAATGGTCATGACCTGCGGGTTGCCGTGGTCGGAGAGGGTGGCAATCTCGGTTTTACCCAGAAAGGCCGTATTGAATTTGCCCGTGCAGGTGGCCGCATCAATACAGATGCGATTGATAATTCTGCCGGGGTGGATTGCTCCGATCATGAGGTAAATATCAAGATCGCACTGACGAATGCGGAACGTGAGGGCAGGCTCAGCCGTACAGACCGCAATAAACTCTTGTCCAAAATGACGCGCAATGTGGCGGAACTGGTGCTCCGAGATAACCAGCTTCAGAATCAGGCGCTCAGCCTGGCCCAGTATCAGGGCACAAGTCTGCTTGAACAGCAGATACAGATGATGCTGGCATTAGAGGAAAAAGGATTGCTTAACCGGAGCGTGGAGCGCCTGCCCCAAAATCGTGATCTTCAGCAATTAAGAGTGGAAAAGCAGGGCTTTACCCGACCGGAACTCTCCGTGTTGCTCTCCTATGCTAAAATCAGCCTGTATAATGATATCGCTGATTCCGGCTTCCCGGACAGCGGGTACCTGACGGATGAGCTGATTCGCTATTTCCCGGAGGCGATGCAGGAAACATATGCTAACGATATTCGTGATCACCGTCTGCGGCGTGAAATTATTGCCACCGTGATTACCAACAGCATGATTAACCGCGCCGGTATTACCTTCTACCATATTGTGAAAGAGGATACGGGAAGGCTCGGATGTGATATTGCGCGTGCCTATATCGTCGTGCGGGATGCATTTGGCCTGCGGGAGCTATGGTCGCAGATTGAGGCGCTTGATGGTAAGGTGGATTCAGGCGTACAAATGGAAATGTTTGTGGAAATCAATCACCTGATTGAACGTAAAACGGTCTGGTTCCTGCGACATTTCTCTGACTCTCTGAACATTGAGGAGATGATGGAGCGATTTGCACCGGATATCGCCATTTACCGGGCGCACTTCCTGACATTTATCTCCCCGGTGATTCGCAAGGCGTATGATAAAAAAATCATATCGCTGAGAGAACGAGGCGTGCCCAAGCCTCTGGCGACATCGATTGCCTCCATCGAAGCGATGTCATCGGCATGCAGCGTGGTTTCTGCTTCTCACAGCACCGGTCTTTCCGTGCAGGCGGTCGGCAAGGTCTATTACGAGATCGGTGCTAAGCTGGAGTTGGGCTGGCTGCGGCGTAAGGCTTCTGAGTTCAGTGTAGATACGCACTGGGATAAGGTGGCGATCAAGAATTGCATCAGTGATCTGTATGATGAGCAGCGCCGCCTGAGTATGGCCATTTTATGCAGTTGTGACAGCGAATCCATGTGTGTGTCACTCTTTGAGAGCTGGTGTGAGAAGCATCACTCGCAGATTGAGCGCTACCTGCGAATGATAGAAGAAATTCGCTCGACTGACCCGGCCGACGTCTCCATGCTGTTTGTGGCGATTAAAATGCTACGCACGCTTGGCACCGGGCAGGAGTAGGGTGCTCCTTTAATTATGGCCATTTCGCTTCCGGCGGCAGGGACATCAGAATGGCTTCCGGATTGCCGCCGGTCATCAGACCAAAACGGGTGCCGCGGTCATATACCAGGTTAAACTCCGCGTACCGCCCGCGCTTGATCAGTTGTTTCTCGCGGTCTTCTGCCGTCCACTTGGTATCCAGCCGGGAGCGCACTACGTCAGGATAGACAGAGAGAAACGTTTTTCCCACATCCTGCGTAAACGCGAAATCGGACTCCCAGTCGTCATTAAGGTAGTCATAGAAAATGCCCCCGGCTCCGCGCGCTTCACCCCGGTGCTTGATGAAAAAATACTCATCGCACCATTTCTTAAACTTGGCATAGTAATGCGTATCGTGCCGGTCACAGCAGGCCTTGAACGCCTTGTGAAACGCTTCTGCCGCTTCTTCGTCCGGGAACATGGGGTTGAGATCCGCGCCTCCGCCAAACCACATTCGGCCCTTCCTGTCCCCGTCCATCCCGCCATCGCCGACAACGATCATGCGGGTATTCATATGCACGGCGGGTACGTGCGGATTCACCATATGGGCTACCAGGGAAATACCGCTTGCCCAGAAACGGGGGTCTTCCGATGCGCCGGGAATTTCTTTTCTGAACTGTTCAGAGAACTCACCGCAGACCGTGGAAATATTCACGCCCACCTTCTCAAACAGGCGCCCGCGCATGATAGACATCTCGCCGCCACCACCCTGATCGTGTTGCCAGTGCTTGCGTTCAAATGTACCCGGTGCACCGTGATAATCGGTTGCGTCTCTCTCCAGCTTCTCAAATGCCTCACAAATATCGTCGCGCAGAAAGCGGAACCAGAATGCGGCAGATTCGCGTCGCTGGTTCAGTTCAGACGATACGGTTTCTTTTGAGGCGGCGTTGGTCATGATTACTCCTTACAGGGTGATAAGCGTGTACAATAGCGCCATCTCCACAGCATCCCATGATAAAAGTCAATCCTATGCAACGTCTGTGCCGATTGCGTGCGTATTGCAGAGCTGCCGTTGCGCCTCCCAGACCACGATGCCAACGCTGACCGCCAGATTGAGGGAACGCATACCGGGTTGCAGGCGAATGGAGAAACGCGCATCCACGCTGTCATGCACATTGTCCGGCACGCCGGCACTTTCGCGGCCGAACAACACAATGTCATTCGGCAGAAAATATGTGCTTTCCAGATGTGTTTCTGCACGAGTAGTCGCGAGCAGTACCCTCAGCCCTTCCTGCTTTGCCCATGTGCAGAATATGTCATAAGATGCATGTCTCTGCCAGGTTACATGGTCGATATAGTCCATCCCCGAGCGGCGGATGCGTTTTTCGTCCAGCGGAAAGCCGCAGGGTTCAATAATATGTACGCACGCGCCAAAACATGCGCCGATACGCAGTATGGCGCCAAGGTTTTGTGGTATATCAGGCTGATAAAGGGCTATATCCATGATGTTTGGTCGGGTTTTCAGGGTTGCATGAATGTGACAAAGGAAAAAATCACGGCTTGCAATCCAAGGCGGACGGATTATAAGAGATGCGCGTATGTCCATCATGACCTACCATGCCTTCCCTGAAGGCACAACTGCGCAAGCAAACAGATTAAGTGACTATGAGCACAACCGCACATTCAAATGATAATCAGCCAGCCGACGCTAACCGCAGAGATTTTATTGTCCTGACAGCGCAGGCTATGGCTGGTGTAGGCGCAGCCGCCGTTGTGTGGCCGCTGATCGATAGCATGAACCCCTCGGCTGACGTACTGGCACTGGCATCTACGGAAGTGGATCTGGCTCCGGTTGCCGCCGGGCAGGAGATCAAGGTGATGTGGCGTGGTAAGCCGGTCTTTATTCGTCACCGTACCGAAAAAGAGATTGAAGAAGCACGCAGCGTGCCGCTGGATGATCTGCCGGATCCTCAGGCGGATAGTGAGCGCGTGAAAGAGGGCCATGAACAGTGGCTGGTAATGCTCGGTGTCTGTACCCATCTGGGATGTGTGCCGCTGGGAGGCAATGTGGGTGACTATCACGGCTGGTTCTGCCCATGCCATGGCTCGCACTATGATACATCCGGCCGTATTCGCAAGGGCCCGGCGCCAACCAACCTCATAGTGCCGGACTATACCTTCCTTGATGATAACCGTATTAAAATTGGCTAACCCATGACAAAATCCACTGCCAGCTCCACGCAAAGCGCCCAGAAATGGTTCGAT
>CAYMGS010000013.1:0-6854 GCA_964390025.1 uncultured Rickettsiales bacterium
TGTTCCCCCTGACAGAAAATATGATCGATAATATGGCCAAACAGACGACGCACTGGTCGGGTGATACGGTCACCATTACGGTTGCTAAAGGTGCAGCCACAGATACACCACTGCTGGAAGCACTGATTGCGCTGGAAGACGAAGAAGGCAACCGCACCGGTTATAGAATCAACGCGGAGCCGGTTGCCGCTCCCGACATCGCGCAGGCTGAGCATTTAACACTGGGGCTGGCATTGCTGCTGGCCTTTGCAGGCGGAGTCATTCTGAATCTGATGCCATGCGTCCTGCCCGTATTGTCTCTAAAGGCCATGTCACTGGTCAAAAAAGCCGGAGCCGCCCGACGGGAAGCTACCACACACGGTCTTGTTTATACCGCCGGGATCCTGATCAGCTTTGCCATTGTCGCCATCATACTCATCGCCCTGCAACAGGCCGGGGACGCTATTGGCTGGGGTTTCCAACTGCAATCCCCCGTTTTTGTCACTTTACTGGCACTGGTGACCTTCGTGGTAGGGCTGAATCTTTCCGGTGTCTTTACCATTCCGCATTTATTTGGCTCCGCCGGGCAATCACTGGCGTCAAAGGGCGGCCTGCCCGGCACCTTCTTCACCGGCGTATTGGCGGTACTGGTTGCCACGCCATGCACTGCTCCCTTTATGGCACCTGCTATAGGGTTTGCTCTGACGCAAAGCCCGCTCGAAGCCTTTCTGATCTTTCAGGCCTTAGCGCTGGGCTTTGCGGCGCCACTACTACTCATCAGCCTCTCTCCTCGCCTGTTGTCCATGCTGCCCAAACCTGGCGCATGGATGCATACGTTCAAACAGTTTATGGCCTTCCCCATGTATGCTACCAGCGCATGGTTGCTCTTTGTCCTTACCCGGCAGGGCGGCGATCAGGCGCTCTCCGAGGCGCTGGTGCTGCTGGTCTCTGCGGCCTTCCTGCTCTGGCTGCTGGAACATATGAAAACCAAAGTCGCACATGAAGTGTTCCATATCGGCGTACTGGGGTTTGTCGTCTTCTTCTGCTGGCTGATGCTGAGTGGCCCCGGTGAATTACCGGAGGTGCAGGAAGAACCCTTCTCCATGGAACGCCTGAATGAGCTGCGTGCGGAGGGCACACCGGTCTTTGTCAATGCCACGGCAAGCTGGTGCATCACCTGTAAGCTGAATGAAGCCAGCAGCATACGCACCACCACCGCCATGGAGCATTTCAGAGATCAGGGAGTCGTGATGCTGGAAGCGGACTGGACCAACCGTGATGACCATATCACCTCGTATCTGGCCTCGTTTGACCGTCAGGGGGTGCCGCTGTATGTGTTTTATCCGAAAGGCGGAGGAGAACCACGTATCCTGCCACAAATCCTTACTCCCTACCTGCTTGTAGAGGAAACCGCTAACTAAGCGCAGGCATCAGATTCTTCTCTTCCACCTCATCGGTTACCGGCTCAGGAATGGAGGCATAAATCTGTTTTTCCACTTCCATCAGGATCACCCCGCCTGACTCCGGCAATAAAAATTCGCCAATCCGTTCCATCAACGGTGCCATACGCAGCAACCAGCGATGCCCCAGCGGAAACCCGAAGAGACAGGTGCGGTAACTGACCAGCGTAAAACGTCTATTTCCCAGACGCTTACCAATTTGCTGAAGAGAATAAGGCTGCCCGCATCCAAACGGGGTAGAGGCAGCCTGCGACCACAGCCCCCGGCGGTTTGGTACAATAATCAGAGCACGCCCCCCCGGCACCAGAATACGCCATAATTCTTCAATCAGCTTACCCGGTACACGGCTGTTCTCCAGCGTATGGATCACCAGCAGGCGATTAACGCTATCGGTTTTCAGCGGCAATCGCCGTTCATTAATCAGTGACACACGGTTCGGTTCTTTCACAGGCCAGGCCATGCCCCCCTGATAGCCGGGCATCAGAGGTATGATATCACTGGCATCGTCCCGGAAGGAATCCAGAAAAGGCCAGCAATATCCAAGTGTTACCACCTCGTCACCAGCGCAGTCCGGCCATATCTTGCGCATCGCCTTCAGCAACGCCACACTGACGCCACGTCCAAGTGAGCTTGCATAAAATTCTCTTAATGCCACAACATCGATATTGAACATACCAGCATACCCCCTTATGGTACTTTACCTGTAAATCACTCTGGTGAAGAAATCCATGGCCTTTCCCACTCTGTTGACCTTCTATGCCCATGAAAATGATGCCACCGCGCTGGCCACCGGCCTGAGTCTGGCAAAACAGTGCAATGCACATCTGGATGCGTTGCATGTACTGCGCGATATTTCGAAAGAAACACAGGCGTTGATTTTGGGCATTTCCTCCATGCATCTGGCAGCGCTGGCCGAAGAAGAAGATGAAAGCCAGATGGCCGAAGCCGGCATGCTGTTCCGTGAATTCAATGAACTGGCCGAGGCGGCCAGTGTTCCCACCATTGCAGGTAGTATGGATGCCGGTGATATTCCGCAAGGTCCCACGGCACGCTGGATGATTTCTGAGGCTGATCCGCAGGAAGAGCTGATCACCCAGTCGCACGTCCACGACCTCTCCATTCTGGCATGGCATAAGGAGCATCACGAAATTGATCTGGAGGCTGTACTGGCTGCCAATGCCCGCCCGGTCATGATGGTACCGGAAGGCTATCGGCCATCCCCCATCAAACGGGCTGGCATCTTATGGAATCACAGTGCCGGGGCCACGCATGCGATTGCGCTTTCACTGCCGTTCCTCAAGACGATGGATGCGGTGACCATTATCTCCGCAGAAAGCAACGCCTCGAAAGATACACCACCGCGTGGGTTTAACCTGAGAACCTATCTGGCAGCACACGGGATTAACGCAGAACTGGATACGTTTGACGCTTCCGGTAACCCGGCGGAAGCATTGTACTCACAGGCGCGCCGCTTCAATTGCGATGTGATCGTGATGGGCGCGTTCAGCAAAAAGACCCTACGTGATAAACTGCTCGGCGGCGTGACCCGCTCCATGCTGGAAATATCCGAAGTACCGTTGCTGATGGCCTACTGATCGCCTGCCTTACTCCGGCACATCCGGCTGAGTAGTAGCTTATCGATTGATAGTGGCCCGGCCCCGCGAATCAGTACGACCAGTAAAAGCAACGCCACCCATGCACCTTCCCGAAACGGGCCGAGCATATCGATATTCGCCTCATGAGTAATGTAAATCACGCCGGCAACACCGAGAAGCCCCAGTGCCGCACCACGTCCGAGTAACCCGAAAGCCAGCATCACCGGCAGCAACGTCTCCGACACCATGGCCATCGGAGCTGCCATCTCCGCCGGAATACCCGGGACAGGATGAATATCCCTAAACAGGCTGACCGTATCTTCCCAGCTATCATTCAGATAATTATCCAGTTTCAGCTTACCGGACTTCCAGAAGAAATACGCCACCTGCAACCGTATACCGAGCAGCACCAGCGGTTCTACAAACCGCTGCAGCATATCAATCAGTGTTGAACAGGTCGAACATAAGGCTTTCATGATCACTCTCCTTGCACATGATCCGGGTGACATAGCACCCTTAATTGAAATAAACGCTCCAGTAAAGCCGACGGATCGTTTTCACCGGCTTCATGAATCATAGCCTCCAGTGTCGCGCCTCGCTTAAGGCTACAGAGTGCGGTATACTCAGCCTCTGTAAGCGGGCGCAATATCACTTCGCGCTCCGGACGCCAGATTAACCAACAACCGCCTCCCGCCTCCATATCCGGAGGAGGTATGTTTTCCGGGTTTTTGGCATAGCGCCAGAGTGCATCGAGCGGATAATCGGAGTAAATAACCGACGCACACTCACGCAGGTGCAGGGTGAGTATGCGCAGCGCTGCCTCATCCAGAGCGTCCAGCACTTCCGGCTGAAGCGATACATCATCTTCAGCAAAATACGCACTGTGCCACGCCCATTCAAAACGGGCCATATCCGCCAGATAAGGTACGGACTGCGCCGGCGCGTAATCTTCAATAAATGAGGCAAAATCGTCTCCAAACCAAAGCAGGCATGCCGCGCGTGGAGGAGAAGCAGCAATATAATGCCGCGCCATGGTGCGGAAAAATTCCGGCCCTACCAGCGCATGTGTTGCCGCAAAGGTATCTGCTAATACATCCGTCAGATTCTCGTACACATTGGTGCGGTAGATCGCGAGGCGCTGCTGTTCATCAATTGCCCCGGCATGAATAAACTCTGCAACCTGCGTCTCACGACGGCTCAGCAAAGCATGTGTAAAGTCTTTTTGCAGGTCAGCCAGTTGCACGGTTGCCCTCCCGGCCCAGCATGATCTCTTCCGCCTTAGCTGCTTCTCCCAGAAACACGTCCAGTTCCGGCAGATCTCGATCCCACTCGATCAGTGTCGGCGTTGGCCCGAACACTTCCAGCGCGTCGGCATACAGCGCCCATACCTCATCACGCACCACATCATCATGCGTATCAATCAGTAATGTAGTTTCACCGTAATCAGACTCTGTATGTCCGGCCAGGTGGATTTCACCGACCGAAGCAGGGTCAACAGCATCGAAATAAACCTGAGGCGTACCGCCATTATTATGGCATTGCACATAGATATTATTGATATCCAGCAACAGACCGCACCCGGTGTGCTCCACCAGTCGTGCCAGAAACTCCGGCTCAGACATGGTGGAATGCGTAAAGGCCAGATAGGTGGATGGATTCTCTACCAGAATGGAGCGCCCAAGGGCTTCCTGCACATCCATGATATGCCCGGCAACCACGTTAAGCGTTTCCTGCGTGTAAGGTAAAGGCAATAAGTCACCCAGATGCGCATTACCGGAAGCACTCCACGAAACATGGTCGGAAATCACTGCTGGCTTAATGCGCTCTGCCAGCGCTTTCAGTGCGTTAATGTGCCGAGGATCCAGCGGCTCCATGGAGCCAAGCGACAGCCCGACACCATGAAAGCTGATCGGGTAATGGCGGGCATAATCAGTGAGCAGATCAACATGCATCCCGCCACCAAAATAATTCTCCGGGTGAATCTCTAAAAACCCAATGTCGGGTTTGCGCGTGATAATTTCTCCGTGATGTTTGCTGCGCAGCCCGATACCGGCACGTACCGGCAGCGGGCTGCCTGCAGCATCGAAGGGCGATGAGGTGTGGCGCACATGGTTCATCATCGCTCTCCGTTATCACACCTTACGAGTGGGTTTCACCACCGGCCAGCTTATCGCACAGGCCCTTGGGAACGTAAATCCACTCATTGGAATCTGCGTCTTTGCTGGCATGACCGGCGCAGGAATGCGCACCATCCAGAGAGGCGCAATCATTCTTACCGGCTTTTACAACACCGTAGCATTTTTCTTTATCAACACCAGCCTTGTGGCCTGCGCAGTTGCCTTTTTCTCCTTCTGCATGGGCGCCCATCGCGTAACCCGTGAAGGCGGCAGCAGTGGCACTTGCAAAAACAGCTTTTTTAACAATGGATGAAACGGACATAATAAAAACTCCTGATAATTGATTCGTCTGTAACCATGTCTCCCGAGTCCATCTCAGGTGGACAGTACGAGGTTCGGGAGGCCAGAGCAAAGGGTTACAGAAAAATTCCGGGGAGCAGGCGTTTATCCATATAAGGAGTTGTTTTCTATTGATATTTTAATCTTCTGAAATCCGGCATATTTTTGCCAGGTAGCAGGCTTGGGCCAACCCCTACCCCATCTGATTGAGGCACCTGCGATGCCCCGGCACGCTGCATGGCTTCCGCCTGACCGGGTGCTTTCTCGCGTGGCGGCGTGGCCACTGTCCAGCCCTGCTCAAACATGCAATCGGAAAAAACCGTCGCAAGCTGCGCGTTCACATCTTTCTGCTCAAATACCTGCGGCCCACCGGGCATACCGCCCCCGGCAGAGCGTTGACGCTGCATCCAGCGCTCGGCAGTCGTGCGGCAGTCATCGCGCATATCCACATACCGGCGCTGGACGTTGGTCGTATTCGAACATCCCACGCACAGCGCCAGAATGCTAATACCCGCTATTACTTTCATGGAGCGCCTCCCGGTGCTTGCGCGCCGCGATTTCATCCATTTGTTTTTGCTCTTGCAGTTCACGTTGCTTCTTCTCTTCTTTCAACTGGTGTTCCAGCGCAATTTCATACTTCTTTAATTCACCGAATGCCTGCGCAATCTCTTCTGTCATCGCGGCAATCTTTTTTTCCAGCTTTGCTGCTTCTTTATGTAATTTTTCGCGTTTACTCTTAATATGTTCCGAGTAATCACCGAAGAAACCACTCATGCCTGCCAGCTCTCCGGCGAGGCGCACCTCTTCTTCCAGATCCTCCTGCAATTGCGCCGACTGCTCCATCAGCGCATCCCGGTTTTGCGTCAATATTACCATACGCTTGCGCAGTGTGTCCAATTCGCGCTGCTGCATACGGATCAGGGTTGCAAGCCCTTTACTCGCCATAGGTTACTCCTCTTTCTTCAGCGGCATACCACGATTGCCCCCGTCAGCGGGCGGCCATTGCTGAATCCCGAGAATTGCGGCCAGCTGTGCGTATCCCTCCTCCAGATTGCTTTGCTGGTGCATATCCTGCCGTAAAAACTCCTCCAGCGGCTGAAAGTAATGGATCGCGCGGTCTACTTCCGGGTCGGAGCCTTTACGGTACGCGCCGAGACGGATCATCTCCGCCATATCGTCATAAGTCGAGAGCAGCCGCCGGGCTGTGGTGACAATGGCATTTTCTGCGTCTGTATTGCAGTCCGGCATGGAACGCGACACACTCCTAAGGACATTGACCGCCGGGAAACGGCCACGTTCTGCGATACCACGATCCAGCACAATATGCCCGTCCAGAATCCCGCGTACCGCGTCGGAAACCGGCT
>CAYMGS010000013.1:6864-13102 GCA_964390025.1 uncultured Rickettsiales bacterium
GTATCATCCCCTTCCACCAGCACGGTAAACATCCCGGTAATCGAACCGGAACCCGGCACACCCGGCCCGGCCCGTTCCAGCAATTTAGGCAATTCAGAGAACACGGTCGGCGTATATCCTTTACTGGTTGGCGGCTCGCCAACAGACAGGCCGATTTCACGCTGTGCCATCGCAAAGCGTGTCACCGAATCCATCAGGCACAGCACTTCTTCTTGTCTGTCACGGAAATATTCCGCTACCGCCATGGTGGTGTACGCGGCCTGACGGCGCATCAATGCGGATTCATGCGAAGTAGCTACAATGACTACCGAGCGCTTCAGCCCTTCCTCTCCCAGGTCATCTTCTATGAATTCCTGCACCTCGCGGCCCCGCTCTCCCACCAGCCCGATCACATTGACGGTAGCCGTGGAATATTTCGCCAGCATGGACATTAGAATGGACTTTCCTACGCCGGAGCCGGCAAAAATACCCAGCCTCTGGCCACGGCAACAGGTCAGGAAGGTATTCAGCGCACGTACCCCCATATCGACCTTACCCTTTACCCGATCCCGCATCTGCGCCGGGGGTGGATGACCACGCACCGGCACTTCAATCTCACCGGTGGGCAATGGGCCTTTGCCATCAATCGGATTACCGAATGCATCCACTACACGTCCCAGCCAACCTGCATGTGGACGAATCACGGTCTGGGTTTCCATCAACTCGACGCGTGAGCCCGGCCCCACACCCTCCAGCGCGGCAAACGGCATCAGCAATGCATGCTCATTATCAAAGCCCACTACCTCGCATACCAAATCCTCCTTTTCGGTACTGCCGTAATTGCGTGCAATGCGGCATCGCGCACCGATGGAGAGAAACTGGCGCATGCCGGAACAGGCAATCAGCAGCCCGCGCACGGAGGCAACAGTGCCAGCCAGCTGCATGCGGGGAACAGTATGAAGGGACGCAAGATGTTGTTCGATCATTTAACCAAGATTTCCGGGCGACGTTAAATGTGGGAATAGTGTAACACGAGATTACACGCTTGCCTATATTTCCTTTAGGCCGCAAAAAATGCTAAAGAATTCGTTGCATCTGGAAATTTTGCATATAATGTTTGTGGAGTTCGCCCTTTAAGAGTATATTAACAAATATGGGCGCGTTACAAGTTAATGCACAGGTGGTTTGTGCCTGCACGCTGATAAACACGAATCTGAGGTAACCCATGCGCGTATTACTGGTTGAAGATGATCCCTCCACCGCCAAGGCGATTGAACTGTCGCTGGCATCCGAGGGCATTATTTGCGACACCACCGAACTCGGCGAAGAAGGCCTGGAGATCGGTCGCATCTATGACTATGACATTATCATTCTGGATCTCATGCTGCCGGACATTGACGGGTATGAAGTGCTGCGCCGTTTCCGTGCCGCCAAGATCACCACGCCGATCCTGATTCTCTCCGGCCTCTCCGGCCCGGATCAGAAGATCAAGGGGCTGGGCTATGGTGCCGATGATTATCTGACCAAGCCGTTCAATAAAGGTGAGCTAATTGCCCGCATTCAGGCGATTGTACGTCGTTCCAAAGGCCATTCTGAGTCCGTGATTCGCACCGGCAAGCTGGTGGTCAATCTGGATACACGTTCCGTGGAAGTAGACGGTCAGGCCATTCACCTGACCAGCAAGGAATACGCCATTCTGGAACTGTTGTCCTTGCGTAAAGGCTCTACCCTGACCAAGGAAATGTTCCTCAACCACCTTTACGGTGGCATTGATGAGCCGGAACTGAAAATTATCGACGTGTTTGTCTGCAAACTACGCAAGAAGCTGGCGGAGGCTTCCGGTGGTGAGAACTATATCGAGACCGTCTGGGGTCGCGGTTATGTCCTCAAGGAGCCGGAAGGTAGCAACACGGAGAAGTCGGGAAAAAAGCAAATTGAGGAAGCATCCGCTTAAGGGTTTCTTCCCGTAATGATTGACAAAAGCCCGTTTGTGTGAAAACATTGGCGGGCTTTTTAATGTCTTCTTTTCATTCCATCATAAAGCCACAATCTACACAAAGTTACACATTCAGCATGCAGATTTTATTCTGGCACCTTTATTTTACAGGTAGCATAGGTATAGTAAGGCCAGTTTTGACGTGTTTCAGGTAGTTACTCCATGACCGATCCAACCATCCACCAGCAGCGCCCGCTATCCCCGCATCTGCAGATCTATCGCCCGCAGATTACTTCTATGATGTCCATTTTTCACCGCTTCACCGGACTGATTCTGTTTGGCGGCGTGGTGGTGATTGCACTCTGGCTGTGGAGCGCTGCCTATGCACAGGAAATGTTCACCTGCCTGCATGGTTTGCTGACCAGCACGCTGGGCACCATCGGCATGATCATCTGGACGACTGCCTTTTTCTATCACCTGTTCAATGGTGTACGTCATCTGCTGTGGGATACAGGCCAGGGGTTTGACCTCGGCGATGTCACCCTGACCGGCATCACGGCGTTTGCCTTTACCATTCTTGCAACAGCAAGCATCTGGTGGCTGATACTGGGAGCAGGCATATGAGCGGCAGTAAGAATCAACACCTGAGGACGCCACTGCACCGTGCCCGTGGCCTTGGCTCGGCTAAAGACGGCACCAGTCACTGGTGGGCGCAACGCCTGACGGCAATCGCCATGATACCGCTGGCCGCCTGGATGGTGTATATGCTGATCGTGATGATGCGCTTTGGCGAGATAGGCCGGATTCAGCTCTGGCTGGAAGACCCGCTGGTTGCACTGCCGCTGGCAGCCTTTATCGGCCTGATGTTTTACCATGGTAAGCTGGGCATACAGGTCATCATCGAGGATTATATCCATGCGCGTCAATGGACGATTACCTGCCTGCTGCTCAACACATTTATCTGCTGGATATTCGGGCTGATGAGCATGCTCGCCATACTCAAACTCCACCTTTCCATCCAGTTTCCTGTTTTTTAAGCGAGTCCCGCCCTTATGAGTCAAGCATACACAATCATCGATCACACACATGACGTACTGGTAGTAGGAGCCGGAGGGGCCGGCCTGCGTGCCACGCTGGGCATGGCATCCGCCGGACTGAAAACCGCCTGCATCACCAAAGTATTCCCCACACGCTCTCATACAGTAGCAGCGCAAGGCGGCATTTCGGCGGCGCTGGGTAATATGAGTGCCGATGACTGGCGCTGGCATATGTATGACACGGTCAAAGGTTCGGACTGGCTGGGCGACCAGGATGCAATTGAATATATGTGCCGCCATGCGCCGGAAGCGGTGATTGAGCTGGAGCATTACGGCGTGCCTTTCTCCCGTACGCAGGAAGGCAAAATCTACCAGCGTCCTTTTGGGGGGATGACCACCCAGTTCGGTGAGGGCCCGGCAGCACAGCGTACCTGCGCGGCAGCTGACCGTACCGGCCATGCCATACTGCACACGCTTTATTCGCAGTCGCTACGTTATCAGGCAGAATTTTTCGTGGAATATTTTGCGCTCGACCTGCTGATGAACGATGAAGGTGAATGCTGCGGTGTCATCGCGCTCAATCTGGATGATGGTACATTGCATCGTTTCCACGCTCAGCAAACCGTATTGGCCACCGGTGGTTATGGCCGCGCTTATTTCTCCTGTACCTCCGCCCATACCTGCACCGGAGACGGGGGTGGCATGGTACTGCGCGCAGGCTTGCCGCTTCAGGATATGGAGTTCGTCCAGTTTCACCCGACCGGCATTTACGGCGCAGGCTGCCTGATTACCGAAGGCGTACGCGGTGAGGGTGGATATCTGGTCAATTCCGAAGGCGAACGCTTCATGGAACGTTACGCGCCCCATGCCAAAGACCTTGCCTCACGCGATGTAGTCAGCCGTTCCATGACGATTGAAATCCGTGAAGGACGTGGTGTCGGCCCAAACAAAGATCACATCTACCTGCATCTTGACCATCTGGATGACGATGTCATTCATCAGCGTCTGCCCGGTATTGCTGAAAGCGCCCGCATTTTCGCCGGGGTAGACGTGACGAAAGAACCGATTCCTGTGCTGCCTACAGTGCATTACAATATGGGCGGTATTCCCACTAACTATCACGGTGAAGTGGTGACGCTTTTTAACGGTGATCCTGACCATGTCGTGCCCGGCCTGATGTCCATTGGGGAAGCAGCCTGTGTTTCTGTACACGGTGCCAACCGCCTCGGTTCCAACTCACTGCTGGATCTGGTAGTATTTGGCCGCGCCGCTGCTCTGCGCGCTAAAGAAACCGTGACACCCGGGGCCGCCCCCAGGCAGGCACCGGAGCATGCGACCGAACGTATCCTCACCCGGCTGGATGCTATCCGCCATGCCAACGGCAACTTGAAAACCTCGGAAATTCGTAGTGCCATGCAGCGCACCATGCAGGACAATGCCGCCGTCTTCCGTACACAGGAAGTGCTGGATGAAGGCTGCACTGCCATCTCACGTGTACTGGAATCCTACCGCGAACTGAAGATTACCGACCGCGGGCTGATCTGGAACAGCGATCTGGTAGAAGCGCTGGAGCTGGAGAACCTGCTCGGTCAGGCCGCCGTTACCATGTATGGTGCCGCCACCCGTAAAGAAAGCCGGGGCGCACATGCTCATGAAGACTTCCCTGACCGCGATGACGAGAACTGGATGAAACATACCGTCAGCTGGCTGGATGAGCAGGGTAATGTCTCGCTGGACTACCGCCCGGTGCATATGGAAACACTATCTGATGACGTGGACACGATTCCTCCCAAAGCGAGAGTGTATTAGTATGCGCGTCTATGTTGTGTCTGCCCTTGCAGCAGTTTCTATGCTGGGTGCGTGCGCCAAACCCACGACCATCTCCCCGGATGCCACGCGCGCGGAGGTTGCCGCGGAACAACGTGCACAGGAAGACTTCTTTCATCAGAAGAATACGCAAACCGATGGCCCGCCTCCCGTCTATAATGATGGTGATGTAATTGCCCGGCTGGAAGCAGTTAATAAACGCGTTGCACCCGCTGCTGTAGAGCTATGCAAAGAACTCAAACTTTACCCGAACCCTATGAGCTGCGCTTACGATATTCATAAGATCAGCGGCAGGAGTAAATCCGGTAAGGAAACCCTCAATGCCTATGCCGGCGGGAAGGTTGTAAAGATCACACCGGCGATGGTACGGTTTACCAAAGATAATAATGAGCTGGCCTATATCATTGCCCATGAGTTCGCCCATAATATGATGCGTCACGTCGCCTCAAAAAAACAAAATGTCGCGGCCGGGCTGCTGATCGGTGTGCTGGCGGATGCAGTGGCCGCTTCACAGGGTGTACAAATGGGAGGCAACAGCTTCAGTAATATTGGCGCGCAGGCGGGCGTCATGGCGTATTCACCCGCGTTTGAACAGGAAGCGGACTATATTGCGCTTTATATGCTGGCACGCGCCGGATATGATTATGAAGACGTGCCCCAGCTATGGCGCCGCATGTCGCTCAATGACAAAAAGTCCATCTATTTCGGGGCCACCCACCCCAGTAATGCAGAACGGTTTGTTATCATGAAAAAAGCGATAGATGAAATTAACCTTAAAAAAACCTCTGGTATGCCATTATACCCTGAGTTCAATCAATCCCAGCAGTAAACAGAGCAACGACCATGGCCGAATTTTTCCTCCCAAAAAACTCTAAATGGACCAAAGGCAAAACACATAAAGCACCTGCCGGTGCCAAGCGTGTGAAAGCTTTTGAGGTGTATCGCTTTGACCCGGCAGATACCGATGCTACCGGCGTGCCAAAGAATCCGCGCATTGATCGCTTCGAGATCGACCTTGACCAGTGCGGGCCGATGGTGCTGGATGCCATCATCCATATCAAGGATACGATTGATTCCACCCTCACCTTCCGGCGCTCCTGCCGTGAAGGGATTTGCGGTTCCTGCGCGATGAATATCGACGGCACCAACACGCTGGCCTGCACTAAGCCCATTGATGAGGTCAGCGGTGTCATCAAAATTTTCCCGCTGCCGCATATGAAGGTCATCAAAGACCTCGTGCCGGATCTCAATCTGCTCTACGCTCAATACGCTTCGATCGAGCCATGGATGCAGACACAAAGCGCTCCCCCCAGTAAGGAGCGTCTGCAATCACCGGAAGACCGTGAACAGCTGGATGGTTTATACGAATGCATCCTGTGTTTCTGCTGTTCTACCTCCTGCCCGAGCTACTGGTGGAATCAGGAGCGCTATCTCGGCCCGGCCATTCTGCTGCAGGCCT
>CAYMGS010000013.1:13112-21511 GCA_964390025.1 uncultured Rickettsiales bacterium
GACCGGCTGGATAATCTGGAAGACCCGTTCAAGCTCTATCGCTGCCATACCATCATGAACTGCGCGAAAACCTGCCCCAAAGGCCTGAACCCGGCCAAAGCCATTTCAGAGATCAAGCAGCTCATGCTGGAGCGCCGGGTATAAATACATAGCCCCAGGACCTATAATGGCCACCAAAGCCCCTCCGGCTATTTTCTATTAAAATATACTCCCAAACAAAACGGGGCCTTCCCGAAGGAGAGGCCCCGCTTGTATACGCTATGCGAACAATGGATTAAGCAGCTTCCGCCAGCTTCTCCTGCTCTTTTACCTGCTTACGCAGCACTTTGAGCAAACGGTCAGATGCGACTTTCGCATCAATTTCTTCAGCCGCAGCGACTTCACCGGCCAGACGGCCCAGCGCAGATTCATAGATCATACGCTCACTGTAGGAACGCTCGGACTGATCGACATTCTTGTGCAGATCGCGCACCACTTCCGCAATCTGTACCAGATTACCGGAATTGATCTTGGCTTCATACTCCTGCGCACGACGGCTCCACATACCACGCGAAATCTTTGCTTTACCCTTCAAAGTACCCAGGGCCTTCTTGATCTGGTCGTCGGAGCTGATGTGACGCAGGCCAGCAGCCTGTGCACGATGTACGGGAACACGCAGTGTCATTTTTTCTTTATCGAACGCGACCACGAACACGCGCAGTTCAATATCACCGATAGATTGCGTTTCCTCTCCAACAATCTTACCCACGCCATGCGTGGGGTACACTACATGATCACCTATAGAAAACGATACTTTGGACATAATCATCACTACCTTGTTAAGGCTACAATCGATGGATCTGTTGCAGAACCACCCTACACAAACATGGCATGCTCTACATGCCTGAAAATACGTGTCTTACTGAAAAAAGACGTTGTATATATACCACAAAATTAAGGCAAAAAAAACCCCTTTCCTCAAACTCTTGCAATGGTCTTTAAAATTTTAGGTAATTTTTAATAAATTTAGGCCTTTTAGAGAGGTTTTGTCTTCTGATAGATGAAGCGCTCTAGTCCCCTTCACCGGGGTTTTCGGAGAAGTATTTCTCTTTCTTCCCCTCTTCATTCAGATGCTCGTCGGCATCCGGCAATGGGTCTTTCTTGGTGGTGATATTCGGCCACTGTTCCGCGTAGGTACGGTTAAACTCTACCCACTCAATATTGCTGTCAGACTCCGGCTGAATGGCCTCTGCCGGGCATTCCGGCTCACACACGCCGCAATCAATGCATTCATCCGGGTGGATCACCAGCATGTTTTCTCCCTCATAGAAGCAATCTACCGGGCATACTTCCACACAATCCGTATATTTACAGCGAATACAGGAATCATTCACAATAAACGTCATTAACGGGCACTCCCCTCATGCATGCGTTGCGTACGCAACCTGAATACTTTGGCGCGGGATACTAGCGTATGCATACCGTAAATGACAAGCGTGAAATAAAAGCACAGGCATGCTGCCATCATCGTCAGCAGTGGCCACAGAAATACCGTATCAATCGCCGGGCCATCCAGTCGCATCAGGCTGGCCGGCTGATGCAGTGTATTCCACCAGTCCACCGAGAATTTTATAATCGGGATATTGATGAAACCGATCACCGCCAGCACCGCGCATAGCTTCTGTGCCCCCTCGTCATGGTCGGCTTGCCGCGCCAGTACCGCGTAGCCTACGTACATAAAAAACAGGATTAGCATAGAGGTCAGCCGGGCATCCCACACCCACCATGCGCCCCACATCGGCTTTCCCCACAGCGCACCGGTGACTAGTGTCAGAAATGCAAAGCAGGCGCCGATCCAGCCGGAAGTGCGTGCAATGATGTCCCCGATACCGTGTTTGAACACCAGAAACACCAGCGAAGAGATGGCCATCACCGTGTAAATAAACAGGGACATGGAAGCCGCCGGCACATGGACATACATAATCCGCACTGTCTCTTCCTGCTGATAGTCCGGGGGTGAATTAAAAAATGCCAGATACAGCCCCAGTACAAAAAAAAGGGCCGCGCCTGCTTTCACCCAGGGGTGCAGCACATCGGCAGCGCGTAAGACTTTGGCAGGACTGGCAAAACGATGCATGAACTACCCCGCCGCGCTCATGATAGCAACGTAGAATGCGTACCCAGCGCCCATCAACAGCGACAGAAATGTCATCACCATCCCCGCCTGCCGTGCTTTAATGCCTTTACCCGCTGGCTCCCTGCTCAGCAGGGATGCGGCATGGGAAACCCGGCCTAAGAATAATAGCAGGCCCATCATCAGCAGATAATACAACGCGGCCGCCTGCAATTCCGCCAGCGCCATCAGAATTAAGGCCAGCGGCACATATTCACAGAAATTGGCCTGCGCACTGCGCCTGCGCAACAATTCTTCTTCGCCACCATCCCCCAGTCCGGTTTTATATTTCAGCCGTCCGCGGATGACATGCACGGCCAGCCATATCAGCATCAGCGCCAGCAGAGCGGCAATAAAGGAGGTAAAAGGTAACATGGATGCACTCCCAAGGTTGGCAAGGCGCACAAAGTAGAATAAAAGCAGATGTGATGCAATATACCCGTCAACTTCTCAATATTATGGCCCGGCTGCGCAACCCGCAGGGCGGATGCCCGTGGGACTTAGAGCAGACCTACGCAACGATCGTTCCCTACACCATCGAAGAAGCTTACGAAGTCGCGGAAGCCATTGCGCAGGGTGACATGGAGATGCTGAAAGCTGAGCTGGGAGACCTGCTCTTTCAGGTCGTGTTTTATGCGCAGATGGCCAGTGAGGATGGGTTGTTTGACTTTGAAGATGTGGCTCAATTGATGGTGGAAAAGATGATCCGCCGCCATCCGCATGTGTTTGGTGAGGCTGAGATTACCAGCGCCGAAGCGCAGACAGCCAACTGGGAGGCCATTAAGCAGAGCGAACGTACAGAGAAAGACCAGCACAGCCTGATGGACGATATTCCGCAGGCACTACCTGCCCTGCTGCGTGCTCACAAGCTACAAAAACGTGCTGCAAGCGTAGGGTTTGACTGGCCGGATGCCACCCCGGTACTGGAGAAAATAGAGGAAGAACTGGACGAAGTCCGCGAGGCGATGAAGAGTGGTGACAGCGAGCATGTAGCCGAGGAAATCGGCGATCTGTTATTTGCCACCGTCAATCTCGCCCGTAAATCCGGCATGCGTGCCGAAGAAACACTACGCAGCGCCAACGCAAAGTTCGAGAAACGCTTCCGCTACATTGAGCAAGTGCTTGAAGCCAAAGGGGAGAAAGCAGAAGACAAAACCCTTGAGGAGCTAGAAGAGCTATGGGTTGAAGCAAAAAAAGCGTTAAATAATTAACCATTATGTTTTATACTCCTGGTATGGAACCGACACTCGCGGAGATTACATCCATATCAAAAGCCTTCAGGCTGCTGGATACGCGCATGTTTGAAGAGCCCGGTCTGAACCTCGATGATAAGTATAGTGGAGGCGATCGAGGCAACATGCATAGCGTTCGACTGAATTTTGGTGAAATAGCGGATGCCGGCATTGACCCTGAAGTATTCCGCGTATCCGGAAATCAACTCAGCGCTTACAGTGTTCTATTGAAAGAAGTATTGCTCAATCGTGGTATACCCGCTTCCTTTGTAACCGATATGCAATATGGCAGAAATTTCAGAGTCAATATTGATGCAGAAGGCATCACGTTCCTGGTAAGTGAAAACAACATTGTAAAGCCACTGGAACGACTTGCAGGTGGCCACAATGCACCCAAAGCTATCAGACTCTCTCAGGAAGCCATTCAGAATATCTATAATGGCGCATTAGATTATAAGATGGCAGACAGGCAATATGGCAAGGGTTGGACTGACAGAGTTGAGCAGCCGTCTGCGTCATCACCCATGCAACGTCATTGACCATGCACTGAGATAGCGTACACTCACCTGATGACATTCAGGGTATAACGCATGACACTGCAACACAAAACCATTTTGGTTACAGGAGCCACATCTGGCTTCGGCAACGCCATTGCGCGGGCTTGCGCCAGCAAAGGAGCCAAAATAGTTATTACCGGTCGCAGGCTGGATCGGCTGGAAGCATTGCGGGAAGAGCTGGGGCCAAACCTGATGCATACACTCTGCTTTGATGTACGCGACAAAGAAGCCATCGGCATGGCCATCAGCAATATTCCGGAGGCGTTCCACCCGATTGATGCGCTGATCAATAATGCCGGGCTGGCCCTCAACACCGCCCCGGCGCAGGATGTTCCTCTGGCGCAGTGGGAGCAGATGATCGAGACCAACATCAACGGGCTACTCTACATGACCCGTGCCCTGCTGCCGGACATGCTGGCACGTGATAGCGGACATATTATCAATATTGGTTCCATGGCAGGCAATTACGCCTATCCCGGCGGCAATGTGTATGGAGCCAGCAAGGCGTTCGTCAAACAATTCTCACTGGGGCTGCGCGCTGACCTGCTGGGCACCAATATCCGCGTGACCAACCTCGAGCCGGGACTGGCGGAGACGGAATTCTCACTGGTGCGGATGGGTGGCGATACTGAGAAAGCACAGGCGGTCTACGATGGCACAACGCCCCTGACGGCGGATGACGTAGCGCAATGCGTGACCTTCTGCCTGGAATTACCGGAGCATGTCAATATTAACCGTATGGAAATCATGCCGACTTGTCAGGCTTCGGGGCCACTGGCGATACACAGAAAGCAGAAATCATAACGTCTCAGATTACTAACGCACCTTCACACGCTTGCCCCCGCGATAGCCTTTCTGCGTGGTCACATTTTCCTGCTGCTTGATACGACTGAGGTTATGCCATGCACGCTCATAATGGCGCGGATTGCGGGTTAAGGCCATATTCAGGTAGCTTTTCGCCAGCACATCATCCTTGGCGAGGTGCGCATAGAACCCCATATTATTATGTAGTGCCGGGCCGGAAAGATGCTTCGCCGCCACCTCCTTCGCCGCATCCAGGTCGCCTTTTACCCCGTAAACCATGGCCAGGTTGAGTTCGATCTTCTTGCGCAGAATGCGCTGATCCGATGCCAGACGCGATGCTTTTTTGAGCGCTTCCACCGCGTCTTCCAGCCGGTTCTCAATGGCCATCGTCAGCCCGACATTATTGAGCACCGACGCATTATTCTTGCTGTATTTCAATGCCTCAGCAAAATAGACCATGGCATCGTCGTAATTTTCCTTCATCACAAACAGCAGGGCCAGCCCGTTCAGCGTACGCCAGCGATCTTTTTCCTGTTGCATGACTTTGGAGAAGGCATCGCCGGAAAGCTTGAACTCACCGGCATCAAGTAATGCCAGCCCTCGCCCTTCTAACGCTTCAATATGTTCCGGTTGCAGCTTCAGGATCGTATCATAGGTGCTCAGCGCAATATCGTTGCGACCAATTTTGCGGTTATTCTCAGCAAAAGCGAGTAGGTAGCGGATATTCTCCCCGTCCTGATCGATCAACTGCGCGTAATGCTGCGCAGCGCGGCCATAGTCCCCTGCTTTCTCTGCAGATTTAGCACTGTTCAGGATGGTGCCCTCTACCCCTGTTACTTCCGGGCTTTCGAGTTCACCCAGCACCACTTTACCGTCCACACGTTCAGGACGTTTGATGGCACAGCCGCCCACCAGCGTGACAATCGCAGTGGCAATAAGCAGGTTACGGGTTAGGACACGGTGTCTCATATGGACGGAATCATTACGTAAAATGACACCATATGCAATGTTTTGCTGTATGTTTGCACAACAATTGCTAAATATAGAGGTATGGCATGGCTTGCAGACCTGAAACTCTTTCACCGGGACGCGGATGAGACAACGCGCACGAGGCAGGATGTTGCATCCAGCAAGGCGCATTTTCTGGGTATTGAACATCTGGACGAGAAGGATATCCGCCACTTTCTCGATGTTGCGGAACATTATGTGGATCGCAATCGGGCCAAGGACAAAAAACACCCGCTGCTCAAAGGCCGCACCTTAATCAACCTGTTTTTTGAGAATTCCACCCGCACCCGCACCAGCTTTGAGCTGGCAGGCAAACGCCTCGGCGCGGACGTCATTAATATGTCCGTCGCCACCTCTGCTACGAAAAAGGGGGAAACCCTGCTCGATACCGCGATGACACTCAACGCCATGCGTCCGGACTTTATCGCCGTGCGGCATCCGGAATCCGGCGCGGTGCAACTGCTGGCGGAAAAGGTCAACTGCTCGGTGATTAATGCCGGGGACGGCAGCCATGAACACCCGACACAGGCACTGCTGGACGCGCTGACCATTCGCCGTAAGAAAAAGAAGATCAAAGGGCTGCGCGTGGCCATCTGCGGCGACATCGCCCATAGTCGCGTCGCACGTTCTAATATCCTGCTGCTGACCAAGCTGGGCGCGGAAGTCACCCTGATCGGCCCACCGACCCTGATGCCCATGCATGCAGAAACGCTGGGAGCAGAGGTCTGTTATAACATGCGTGACGGCATTCGCGGACGCGATATTATCATGATGCTGCGCGTGCAGAATGAGCGCTTTGAACACGGCTTTGCCATCCCCTCCGTGCGCGAATATTTCCATCTCTACGGGCTGGACCCGGATAAGCTCGCGCTGGCCAAGGAAGATGCGTTGGTCATGCATCCCGGCCCGATCAACCGGGGCGTGGAAATTGATACCACCATCGCCGACGACATCCATCGCAGCGTTATACTGGAGCAGGTGGAAATGGGCGTCGCCGTCCGTCAGGCGGTGCTGGAAATCCTGGCCGGGAGGAGTGAATAAAATACGCTGTCATTCCCGCGAAAGCGGGAATCCAGTGGAGAAAGCACTGGATTGCTTCGCCTGCGGCTCGCAATGACGTCATTGCGAGGAGTAAAACGACGAAGCAATCCATAAAGGATAAAACAATGACATCACCTCAACTGCTTCAGATCACACCACCTTGTCATTCCCGCGAAAGCGGGAATCCAGAGAAATTGGTTTCAAAAATAGCGGTTGATTTATCTAGTAAAGAAGACTTGTTCTCATATTTTAACCAATTATGTAATAAAGTCCCTGAGCGGGAAGAGAACCGCTATAAAGAACGACAAATAGCTAAAGAAATATTCTGCATTGAACGCTATCTCTGCACACTTGCAAAACACCAAAAACTGGAATTTCCTATTAATCTTCAGCAAGACGAAAGCACAGACTTTTTCATCTGTTCTCAAAATATGGTAACCGGTCTTGAAATAACAGAAGCGACAACACAAGCATATCAGAAGTGGCTCAATGAAACCGCAGGGCAGACGGCTCTTTTTCCAGATGGCGGGTATGTAGGCGACCAACAGCAACGGTTAGTCTGTGATAGCATCAAAGAACGTATCGAAACAAAAAATAAAAAGCTGAGCGAATATCAACAAAACAATCCCGATTGCCATGATTGGCGATTGTTAATCTATGAGAGCATAGCTTTAGGTAATATCTGTGAGGAGGATATGAATATTATTTTTAATAGACTAAAGCATATTTTACCCACAATCTCACACCAATTCTCGGAAATATCTGTTATCACTGGCAACCATCTCTTATATTTTCCGCTGGATTCCCGCTTTCGCGGGAATGACGAAATGAGAAGGAGTGCATAATGACCAGCCCCAGCTTCAAACGCCCGCAACGCACCCGTACGGAAGCTGACAAGACAGCCTATATTAATGCACGCGTAATCGACCCGGATTCAGGGCTGGACGATACCGGCTATGTGCTGGTGACCGGCAGCAGGATTGCGGAAGTGGCACCGGGTGAGTTTGACGAATCCATGCCACACGACTTTGACGTGATCGATTGCGAGGGGCATGTGCTGTGCCCCGGCCTGCTGGATATACAGGTGCATTTCCGTGAACCAGGTGAAGAGCACAAAGAAACGATTGCCTCCGGCAGCAAGTCGGCGGCGGCAGGTGGGGTCACCACCGTCGCCTGCATGCCCAACACTTCCCCGGTGATTGATGATGTCTCCGTGCTGACCTTCCTGCATCAGCGTGCACGGGAAGATGCCTACGTAAATGTCCGCAGCTACGCCTGTATATCCAAGGGAATGCAGGGTAAAGAACTGACGGAGATGGGCTTGCTGGTCGATGCCGGAGCGGTCGGGTTTACCGATGATGGCCTGCCGGTGATGAATGCCGGGCTGATGCGCGCAGCACTCGCCTACGCACGGGAGTTGGGCGTGCCGGTGGCGCAACATGCGGAAGACCTGAACCTGTCTGCAGGCGGGTGCATGAATGAAGGGGTAATTTCCACCAAACTGGGCTTACAGGGCGTGCCCAATGCCGCCGAAGCGGTGATGGTGGAGCGCGACATTCTGCTCGCAGAGCTGACCGGTGGGACGTATCACGTGCTGCATATCTC
>CAYMGS010000014.1:0-17358 GCA_964390025.1 uncultured Rickettsiales bacterium
GTGCAGCAGTTCTTCGCGGGTGCCCATGGTGCGGACCAGAATGGAGACCTTCGGATGTTCCTCAAGAGCGATGCCGGCGGCATTATCATGGAAGGATGGTGTCTCCGGCGCGAGCGTGCGACCATAATCCCAGCCGCGGATAAAGAAACGGTCTTTGTCACGCACGCCTTTATTGCGGAAATGAAAAAATTTGGGAAGGACACGCAGCACGCCCTTGAGCAGGATCAGGCGGTGACGCAGGTTGAAATGCTGTTTGGCATTACCGAACGCTTCCAGATGCATCACCAGCCCGCGGGCAATTTCGCGCCATGTACCGTAGCGCACACGCAGGGCAAAGTTACCCCGGGCATTGCCGAAATACATGGCCATCTTGATTTTACCGGGGTCGTCATACGAGTAATGATTGAGCACGGCATGGGGAATGTAACGCAGGCGGTAAACTTCCATACGAAGCCGCCAGGAGAGATCAACATCTTCGCAATACAGAAACAGCGCCGGGTCGAAGCCATTGATGGTATCAAAGGCTTCCCGTCGCACCAGTAGCCCGGCACCGCTGCACCAGTCTGTCTCACCGCTGAGTGGATCATACCATTTAGGATGCTCATACGGACATTGACGCGGCTCCCATGCAGCCACGTCTTCCGGGTCATGCTCTGCCGCTTCCACCAGTTTCTCTATGCATTCCGGGGTCAGTTCGGTGTCCGGGTTCAGGATGAAAATCAGCTCTCCGTTGCCAAGTGCAGCTGCCGCATTATGACCACTGCCAAATCCCAGGTTTGTGTCCCCTGCCACAACCTTCACGTCCCGCAGTTGCTCACGGCAGTCATCCAGCAACACGTTAGCCGCTTCTGCACTGCCGTCTTCACTCGCATTGTCGTAAATATAGACGGCGAGCTGCTCCAGCGGCACATTCTGCCTGAGGATGCTCTCAATACAGGGTTTGAGGTGTCGGGTGGAATTATAGGTAACAATGGTAATATCGATATGCATGAGGGAAGAAGAAGGCGAAATCACAGGAAAGGTCAAGGGAAAACAGCGGCTCTTTACAGAACTGTGCAAGACGTGTAAAAGTCTCTCCCCAAGGGCTGTAAGACAGCAGCTTCGCCCCAAGGCTAATACTCACCGGATTAATGAATGATTCTTTTTTCTTCTCAGAGCCTTATCCGTCGCGTTGTGTTCAGTGTAGGCTGTGTGATGCTGCTTGCGGGCTGCATGGAGAAAAACGCTTCAGATAAAGCCGCAGAAGCAACACAGCAGACGGTTAAAGAGTCAGCAGCTGTCACGAAGCCTGAACCGGCCCCTAAGAAACCGACAACGCCGGCTAAACCCAAAAAAGAAAAGGCGAGTGAGCCGAAAAAGAAGAAGCCCCCCCCTAAGCGGGTCATTATGGGTTGGGTGGAACGCGTGACGCTGCTTGGTTCCAACCATACGGTGAAAGCAAAGCTGGATTCAGGTGCTAAAACCTCGTCTGTAGATGCCGAGATTATCAAAACCTTTAAGCGTGATGGCAAACGCTACGCCCTTTACCGCGTGATTCTCGATGACGAAATTACTGAAACTTACGAAAGCCGTATTGTGCGTATGGTGCGTATTAAGAAGAAAGAGGGCGGATTTATTCGCCGTCCGGTGGTCAAGATGCGGTTTTGTTTAGGCGGCAAGACAATACGGAGCGAGGTCAGTCTGGCAGAGCGCGGCCACTTTATCTACCCGGTGCTGATTGGCCGCAATATGCTGGAGAAGGCTAATATACTGGTCGATACTTCCCAAACCCATACCGCCAAGCCCAGCTGTAAGAAATAGCAATGCGGCTGCTTCATACATTTATGGTGGCTGCTCTGTGCATGGGTGCAGGACTCGGTATATTTGTCTATAAATGGAAGGTACTGGAATTTCCCCTGCTACCGAATCAGACTGCCGAGAGCTGGCATATCGAGGCGAAGGTGGAGTATCAGGCCAAAGGAGAGCCGGTAAAGCTGCGCCTTTATTTGCCGCGGAGCACGGATAGTCTCTCTATCGTCGATGAAAATTTTATCAGTGACAGTTATGGGTTCTCGATCCGCCGGGAGAAACAGACCGGCAACCGGGTTGGCAGATGGACAAAGCGTGAAGCACGTGGCCGGGAGGTGATTTTTTACCGTGCCATTCTCTATGAAGTGAATCGTACAGCAGAAGAACAAAAGTCTGAACCGCCTGAAACAGACCTGCCCCTGTACGGTTCCAATGAGTTTAAGCTTCTGGCCGAGGATGACCCGGTGTATCTCGCCCTGTCTGATCTGATTGGTGACCTGAGGCAGCGCTCCGCTGACGATGAAAGTTTTGTCTCCGAGCTGTTTAAGGTCATGCGTAAGGGGAAAGATGAACGTATCTCACGGCTGCGTGACGATCTTGACCTCGGTTCTCCGGCGGCGCTGGCGGTACGCATTCTCTCGCATGCATCGATCCCGGCGAAGGTGGTCAACGGGCTTATACTGGATGAGAATAACCGCGATGCCGAGCTGAGGGCATGGGTGTCAGTCTATCAGGACGGTGCATGGTTGCCTGTAGACATGCAAACCGGGAAGCTAAATACAGGTCAGCCGCTTTTGCCGTGGTGGGAAGGCGATAAGCGTGCTTTTACAGTAGCCGGAGGTAACCGGGCAAGCCTGACCTTCTCGGTGAAACGACATGTGGAAAGCGCACTTACCGAGGCTTTGTGGAAGGGTGATGAATGGACACAGACCATCTATGACCTCTCGGTGTTCTCTCTGCCGGTGAACCTGCAACTGGTATTCAGCGTGCTGCTACTGGTACCGGTGGGAGCGCTGGTGGCGGCGTTTCTGAGGCAGATCATCGGGGTGGCTACGTTTGGCACGTTTATGCCGGTGCTGATTGCGCTGGCTTTCCGTGAAACACAACTCTTATGGGGCATTATCCTCTTCAGCGTCATTGTCGGTCTGGGCTTGTTGATTCGCAGTTATTTTGATCGTCTGCAATTACTGTTGGTGCCTCGCCTGACTGCCGTGCTGACCGTGGTAGTACTGATTATCTTTGGTATTACACTGGTCACATTCCGCATGGGGATGAATGCCGGGCTTTCTGTCTCGCTATTCCCGATGGTGATTCTGACGATGGTGATTGAGCGCATGTCTCTGACATGGGAAGAATTTGGTGCGCGCCAGGCTTTGCGTCAGGGAGCCGGTAGTCTGCTGGTAGCCGCGATTGCTTATATGGTGATGAGCCATGATCTGGTGGAACATCTTATCGTCACCTTCCCGGAGCTGCTGCTCGTTATACTGGCGCTGGCGTTATTGCTTGGGCGGTATAACGGCTATAAGCTGACCGAGTATTACCGTTTTCGCTCGCTTAACGGGGCGCTGTAATGGCGCTGAATCTGAAGCTGCGCTCGCAAGGTATTCTGGGCATTAATGCTCGCAATCTCGATTATATTTTTCCCAATAACGAGCGCTCACATTACCCGCTGGTCGATAACAAACTGATGACCAAGAAGCTGGCAGAGCAGGCAGGTGTCACCACGCCGGAACTGTACGGGGTCATTGAGTGGCAGGAGCAGATACGTCACTTTGAGCAGCTCATGGAAGGCCGGGAGGATTTCGTAATTAAACCGGCGCAGGGTTCCGGTGGCGGAGGCATTCTGGTGATTGGCGGACGCGATGAACATGGCTACGTGAAAGCCAGTGGTGCCGTGATTTCCCGTAGCGCCATCCGTTACCATATCAGTAACATACTCAGCGGACTGTTTTCCCTCGGTGGCGTCACGGATAAAGCGATTATTGAGTATCGCGTGCATATCGCGTCGCTGTTTAGCGAGATTGCTTATCAGGGTGTGCCGGATATTCGGCTGATCGTCTATCACGGCGTGCCGGTGATGGCGATGCTGCGGGTGCCGACCAAAGAATCTGACGGCAAGGCCAACCTGCATGCCGGGGGTATCGGGGTAGGGATTTCCATGCGGAACGGCGTCACCACCGGTGGTATCTGGCACGGTCAGTTTATCAAAGAACATCAGGATACCGGCGCGAAGCTGGAAGGCATTACGCTTCCCGACTGGCAGACCATGCTGGAACTGGCTGCCCGTTTTGAGAACATGATCGGCCTTGGTTATATCGGTGTGGATCTGGTGATTGATGAGGATCGCGGGCCGATGCTGCTGGAAGTCAATGCCCGTCCCGGACTGGCGATTCAGGTGGCCAACAAGGCAGGGCTTAAGCCACGACTGGACAAGGTAGACTGTCATCTGCGTGAACTAAAAGACATTGATGCAAAAGTAGCGTTTGCGCGCGAGCATTTCGCCTAACGCTCTTTCGCGTCCTCTTTGCATGGATTCGCAGGGGTTTCATTCGGAGAGACGGATTCGGCATCAGAGACATGTGTGGGTGTACATGCATTCTCGTCTTTGGGCTTGTTGCCGAACAAGCCATTGTCACGCATGGTTTGGAGTAGCTTTAGATTCGCCTCGCGTTCAGCGTCTGTTGTCATTTTTCATCTCTCATATGGTAAGAATAATTGCAAAACGACTATAGCCCTGATACAGGCGGAGTTGTGTGAATATTATATTACAAATATATGAAGCGACATATGGGCACACCCTACACGATTGGTCTATTGCAAATGCAAATGAGTAACGACCCGGAAGAGAATCTCCGCAGGGCGACTGATATGCTGCGTGAGGCGAAGCGGCAGGGCGCAGACGTGGCTTGCCTGCCGGAGCTGTTCATGGGGCCGTATTTCTGCCAGAGTGAAGATCCGGACACATTCAATCGTGCGGAGCCGATACCAGGGCCGACGACGCAGGCGCTTGGTAAGGTGGCCAAAAAGCTGGGCATCACTATTCTTGCTTCGCTGTTCGAGCGGCGTATGGCCGGGATGTATCACAACACACTGGCGGTCATTTTCCCCGACGGCTCGCTCGGAGGCACCTACCGGAAAATGCACATCCCCGATGACCCGCTTTACTACGAGAAATATTATTTCACCCCCGGCGATCAGGGCTTTAAAACCATCACCACCCCCGCCGGTCAGAAACTCGGCACACTGGTCTGCTGGGATCAGTGGTTCCCGGAAGCAGCACGTCTGACAGCCATGCAAGGCGCGGAGGTCATTTTCTATCCCACGGCGATAGGCTGGCATCCGGCTGAGAAGGAACAATATGGTGCTGCTCAGGCAGATGCATGGGAGACGGTACAGCGTGGCCATGCCATCGCCAATGGTGTCTATGTTGCGGCCTGCAACCGCATTGGACATGAGGAGGGCAACGGCATGAGTGGTCGTGTGGAGCGCGGAGCGAATGCCAATAAAACAAACGGTGAAGGAATAGAATTCTTCGGCGGTTCCTTCATCTGCGACCCGCAGGGTCAGATACTGGCAAAGGCTTCGCGGGATAAGGAGGAGATTATCACGGCACAAATTGACCCGGCGCATCAGGAAACGATCCGTCGCCACTGGCCCTTCTTCCGTGACCGCCGTATTGAGCATTACGGCAAGCTTATGGAACACCCGGACAGTGACTAAGCAGGGGTCTACACAGCAGGCCGGAGCAGGGGCATTAAAAACCAAGGCCAGTAGGCCGATCGAGCCATCAGCCCGCGAAGCGGTGCGCCATCGGAGCGCCAGCAGGCGCGCACGGGGCGTGTTGAAAGAACACTACCTCCTCCCCGCCGAATGGACGCCACATGCTGCCACATGGATTGCATGGCCGCATCACCGGGCAGACTGGCCGGGAAAGTTTGAGCCGATTCCGTGGGTCTATGCCGAGATCGTCAAGGCCATTACGCTGGGTGAGATGGCCAGGATTCTGGTGCGCGGTGAGCGAGAGGAAGCTGCGGCAAGGGTGGTGCTCTCCCGCGCCGGGGTATCGTTGCGCAAGGTGGAGTTTTATCACGTGCCCACCAACCGGGTCTGGCTACGCGATAGCGGCCCTACTTTTGTGAAGGGTACAGAAGAAGAAAAAAGCAAGGAACAGGAAATGCGAACAGTATTTTCGCACGAGCCATCAGCAAGCGAAGCGTCGCCTATTGCGGAGGGCAGTAGCCCGCAGCAGGGACATGCTAAAAAGCCGAGGCCAGCAGGCCGACCCAGCCCTGAGCCCGTCTCATCTGCCGAGCAGGAGGCGAGGCGAGAAGACAATAAAACACTCCTCAACTGGCGCTTCAATGCCTGGGCCAAATACAGTAATCACCGGCTGGACAATAAGGTGCCGGAGCATCTCGCGGAGATTACCGGGTATGAACTGGTGGAACCACAGCATCAGGGCAAACGCGTGGTGCTGGAAGGCGGTGCGATAGATGTCAATGGCACGGGGCTGCTGCTGACTACGGAAGAATGCCTGCTTAGCGAATCCGTGCAATGCCGCAACCCCGGTTTCACCCGTGATGATTATGAGGATGTGTTTGCCCGCTATCTCGGTATTGAGCATACCATCTGGCTCGGCAACGGTATTGCCGGAGATGATACACACGGCCATGTGGACGATATTGCGCGCTTTGTGGCGGAAGATACAGTGGTCACGGTGGTGGAGACGAACCGGGATGATGTCAATTACGCGCCGCTTCAGGATAATCTGAAGCGCCTGAAACAAACGGGGCTGAACATCGTAGAACTGCCCATGCCGCGCCCGGTGATCTTTGAAGATGAACGCCTGCCCGCGAGCTACGCTAATTTCCTGATTACCAATGCGGCGGTGATTGTGCCGGTGTTTAACGACCCGCATGACCGGGTGGCGCTGAATATTCTGGCCGAGTGTTTCCCGGAGCGTCAGGTCATCCCGATTTACGCGACCGATCTGGTCTGGGGCTTTGGCACGATTCACTGCCTGAGCCAGCAGGAGCCTGCTTAAACGGCCGTTCCCACTAAATCATACTCTTCGGATGCGGTGATACGCACCTGTACCACGTCTCCCGGCCCAGGCGCAGGGTTATCGGAGCGGGGAGTCACGTAGATAACGCCATCTACATCTGGCGCGTCGCCTTTGGTGCGGCCAATAATGCCATGTTCGCCAACCTCGTCAATCATGACATCCTGTACCGTACCCACCTTGCGTTCCAGCCGTTCGGCACTGATTTCCTGCTGGACGGTCATCAGCCGTTCCCAGCGCTCGTTGATCTCATCGACCGGCACCTGTGCTTCAATTGCATTGGATGCCGCGCCTTTCACCGGCTCATAGCGGAAGCACCCGGCGCGGTCAATCTCCGCCTCTTCCAGCCAGTCGAGCAGGAACTGGAAGTCCTCCTCCGTCTCACCGGGAAAGCCAACGATGAAGGTAGAGCGCAGCGTCAGCTCCGGGCATATCTCGCGCCAGCGGGCAATGCGCTCCAGTGTTTTTTCCTGTGCAGCGGGCCGGCGCATGGCCTTCAGTACCGTGGGGCTGGCATGCTGGAAGGGTATGTCGAGATAGGGAAGGATTTTGCCTTCCGCCATCAGGGGCATCACCTGATCGACATGCGGGTAGGGGTAGACATAATGCAGGCGCACCCAGATGCCCAGTTCCGAGAGCGCTTCACACAGATCGAGGAATTTCGCACGCCGCTCCCGGCCACGCCAGTCACTGCCCGCATACTTCAGATCAACCCCATACGCGCTGGTATCCTGTGAGACGACCAGTAATTCTTTTACCCCTGCTTCCTTCAGCGCCTCGGCTTCACTCAGCACATCGGCAGCCGGGCGGCTGGCCAGATCGCCGCGCAGTGCCGGGATGATACAAAACGAGCAACGGTTGTTACAGCCTTCTGAAATCTTGAGATACGCATAATGGCGCGGCGTCAGTTTCACGCCGCCTTTGGGTACCAGATCGACATACGGATCATGCTTTGGGGGGAGCGCTTCATGGACGGCACTGACCACGCTTTCATACTGCGCCGGGCCAGTAATGGACAGTACATTGGGGAATTTGGCACGGATGACCTCCGGCTCGGCCCCAAGGCAGCCGGTGACAATCACCTTGCCGTTTTCCGCCATGGCCTCGCCGATAGCGGCCAGTGATTCATCGCGCGCCGTATCCAGAAACCCGCAGGTGTTGATAATCACCACATTCGCACCATCATAGGTCTCGGAAAACTCGTACCCCTCAGCACGCAGCTGGGTGATAATGCGCTCAGAATCGACCAGTGCCTTGGCGCAGCCCAGACTTTGGAAGCCGATAACCGGTGCGGGATGAGATGTGGTGTGTTGCGTCATAGTGTACGTGCCTTCTGCTCAGTCGGGCGCGGAGTATACAGGGATGCTAGCTGCCGTCCAGCGTCTTATCGTAATGTACACATGCCGGGTCACGGGGGAGTCTGACTTTTCTGCATTCCCCTTTCAGCGCGTTGATCACCTGCATGGAGCCCGCCAGACTCACCCCGATCCCCAGCAACTCTTTGATGACTTCCGTCGCCTGCCAGCTACCCAGAATGCCGGCCACACTGCCCAGCACACCGGACTCAGCGCAGGTCGGCATATTGGCAGGGGGTGTGGGGTACAGGCAGCGGTAACAGGGCAGAGCCGCATCCGTATGCGGTTTAAAGGTATAAAGCTGTCCTTCAAATCCGATTACGGCGGCAGAGACCAGGGTTTTACACGCTTGCAGACAGGCATCATTCACCGCGTAGCGCGTCGCAATGTTATCGCTGCCATCGGCGACGATATCATAGTCTCCAACCAGCTCGGCGGCATTTTGTGCATCCAGTCGCAGTGCATGAGGCACCACCGTCACTTCGGGATTGAGATGATGCAATGTATCCACGGCGCTCTCAACCTTGGCGCGGCCAATGTCGCCGGTCTCGAATAAAATCTGACGGTTGAGATTAGAGAGAGCCACCCGGTCAGCATCGACGACTCCCAGTGTACCGACCCCGGCGGCGGCGAGATACAGTGCCAGTGGAGACCCCAGACCCCCGGCACCGACAATCAGCACCTTTGAGCGCGACAACACAGCCTGCCCCTCCTCCCCGATCTGGGGCAACGAGAGAGTGCGGGCATAACGCACGGCTTCATCATGCTGCATGCGCGTGACCTTGAGTACATTTTAACACCATACATGCAGCTATACAGGGATTTAGAGGCAAAGGAAATGATCGTATTTTCTGTCATCTGGTGCCGGGTGCTGTATGGTAATAATGGCAATCATCTTTTTTGTCAGGTGTCCCTGTGAACTAAGCTTATCCATATTCTTTGTGAGAACCGGGATGCTTCCTGCAAGCTGCTGGATGCCATCAATCAGGACTCGGACAGTATCGTGGAGCAATGGGAGCGGGAGAATGAACGCTCTTTTTCCCTGTATATGCTGGTCAACGATCAGGATCAGGAGTTGCTTGATGACTTGCAGGATATTGCCAAAGAGAGCAAAAATGTCCGGCTGACGATCCAGCCGGTCGATGCCTCCTTTCCCAAGACCTGCAAAGATGAGCAACAGGAAGAAGAAGAAAACAGCCCCGGTTTCTTCGATGTCATCAGCCGGGAAGAAATGGGCAATATCGTTTCACAGCAGACACGCCTTAATGGTAGCTATCTTACACTGGTAGCACTTTCCGCAGTGGTGGCTACCATTGCCCTGATTGAAGGGAATGTAGCGATTCTGATTGGGGCGATGGTGCTGACCCCGCTGCTTGGGCCAAATCTGGGGCTGGCTTTTGGCACCGCTACTGCCAATACAAAACTCATTAAGCGCGCATGCAGTACAGGGATGGCAGGCATTGCGCTCACATTTCTGGTATCCGCTCTCACCGGGCTTTTGTTTGATCGCACGGCCACTGACAGCATGGTGAGCATGCTGGTGGAATACGGATTTGAGAGTATCCCGATTGCCATCTGTGCAGGACTGGCAGCCACTATCTTATTATTGTTACAAGGTACCTTGTCTTCGTTAATCGGGGTGATGGTCGCCGTGGCCTTTCTGCCTCCCACCGCCATGACGGGACTGGCATTGAGTGCAGGCGAGTATACACAGTCGCTGAATGCGGCCATGCTGCTTGCCATTAACATAGCTGCGTTCAACATGACCGCAAAAGCGGTGTTACTTGTTGCGGGAATCAGGCCGCACAGAGATGATGAAGGTCAATCCTATTACTACCGGATGGGTAAATATATCGCTGCGTGGTTTCTGGCTATTTTAGTGCTGAGTATAGGGCTGTATTACAAGCAGTAAGGAGTTACGGATAGAAAAAGGGTGCGAACCCATACAGTTCACACCCTTTCGTTTGTGTAGTATCTTTGTAGCTGTCCGTATTATTTATACTCGTGGGCCACTGCGGCTATCCAGCGCACCAAAAATAAGCGCTACAGCCAGCAGAGCCAGAAAGATAAAAAATACAAACTGAGCAATCTCAGCTGAGACTGCTGCCACACCGCCAAATCCGAACAGACCGGCGATAACGGCCACTACCAGAAACATTAAAGCTAAACGTAACATAGTTTATCTCCTGTGTTTGCAGTTCTAGTAGGTTTTGTTGCGTTCTGCGGCATCTTCAATAGAATCGCCCGCAGCTTCGATATCCTCGCCTGCACCTTCAACGGTGTTACAGGCACTCAATACACCAATACAGAAAAACGTGACTGCAACGAGGGAAAGCGTTCTCATAAAATCCTTCATGATATGTCTCCTTAATCTGGTTACTGATCATCATGTGATCTGTGCCCAGTGTAGGGAGGCGTGTCTCAGGTATCGATATGAAGAGGGAAGAGGGAATATCATCGCAGCATAAAAGCTTCAGTACACTATATTTGTCTTCTCTTACGGTATGGAGCTAGAAACGATACGAGACCGTGATTGCACCGAATTCATCCCCGTCATCCTGTCCTTCAAATTCTTTGGTGCGGAAAATGTGGGTGTAGGCGATGCGGGTGTTTTGATACGTGAAAGCGATGCCGGCCTGTACGCCCCCGATCAACGGGTATTTATCGACAGAGTGGCTGTCGCGGTATGTATTACCATCCAGAAAGATATTACGTGCTACTGCGCGTCCTTCAAACCCGGCGAACAGATACCAGCCGATTTCCTGCGTCGGCACGAAGAAATCCGAGCCGGTTACGCTGGGGCGGATCAGCGGAGGGCCGTAATCTGCAGGCAGGTCGTAGCCCAGCCGGAAGGTGGCACCCGTAGTGGCATGGGTATGAATCGTACCCAGACTGGCCCCGATATGCGGGGTTACATCCACGGCCCAGCCAAAGGGGCTGAGCTGGTAGATGCCACGCCATTTGCGCTCATAGGTCAGGGTGAAGCCCACCTCGTTCTCAAGCTGGTTATCCCATCCCTGCGGGTCGATAAAATTGCCGATGTCATGCACAAAGTCCTGTGTCTGTGCGGCACCTGATGCAGGGCCAATCAGACCGATGGTCAGCTGGAGGTTGTCCAGCCGGTAACCGGTATCCGTCATCAGCCCCATACTACCATACAACATGCCTGCATAAGGGCGGTCATCGCGAATCAGAGTTTTTTGTGTCAGGTCATCGGGAGCAAACATAGACTGCCAATGATCCAAAAGCACAATTAAAACAGCTAAAACAATGGGCTAAAGAGAATTTAACCTAGTTAGCTAGGACAGCCCCCAAAACATAATGGAGCCGGTATAAATTCCCCATTTGTTTTTGATGTAAGAGAGGGTGTTGTGATGGCGGTTTTCCTGTTAGCGGCACTTAGCCTCATGGGCATTAGCACCAAAATTTTGTGTAATTATACATATAATATACATATTGTTTGTGAAACATGTTGTGGACAACTGCATAAAGCTATGCTATTGGGGCGGCACGAACATATTTACTAAGAAAGTTCATACATCTCCATGACAACATTAACGCATTTGCAGCGCCTTGAAGCAGAAAGCATTCATATTATGCGCGAAGTCGTTTCCGAGTGTAAAAACCCGGTGATGCTTTATTCTATCGGGAAAGATTCGGCCGTGATGCTGCATCTGGCGCGTAAGGCGTTCTTCCCATCTAAATTGCCCTTCCCGCTGGCCCATGTCGATACGACCTGGAAATTCCGTGAAATGATCGAATTCCGTGAAAAGATCGTGGAAAATATGGGGCTGGAACTCATTGCCTATACGAATGAGGATGGCGTGCAGCAGAGCGTAGGCCCATTTACCCATGGCTCAGCACTGCATACGGATATTATGAAAACGCAGGCGCTCAAGCAGCTACTTGATAAATACAAGTTTGATGCTGCTTTTGGTGGTGCCCGACGCGATGAGGAGAAATCCCGGGCGAAAGAGCGCATCTTTTCATTCCGCACGGAAGCCCATCGCTGGGATCCGAAGAATCAGCGCCCGGAATTGTGGAATCTGTATAATTGCCGTAAGCGTGAGGGTGAGTCCATCCGCGTCTTCCCACTTTCCAATTGGACGGAGCTTGACATTTGGCAATATATCTACCTTGAGGATATCCCGATCGTACCACTGTATTATGCCGCAAAACGCCCGGTGGTTGAGCGTGATGGTATGCTGATGATGGTCGACGACCCGGACCGCATGCCCTTTAAACCCGGTGAGAAACCGGTGATGAAAGAAGTGCGTTTCCGTACATTGGGCTGCTGGCCACTGACCGGGGCGATTGAAAGTTCTGCCCGCACGCTGCCGGAAATCATCAAGGAGATGCTCCTGACCTCGACGTCTGAACGTCAGGGCCGGGTGATCGATAAAGACAGCGCAGCTTCCATGGAAAAGAAAAAAGAAGAGGGGTACTTCTGATGGCACATGCAGCTCAGGCCCTGGAGGCGCAGACTATTGAAGAATATTTGCACGCACATGAGCATAAAAGCCTGCTACGTTTCATTACCTGTGGCTCAGTAGATGACGGAAAATCAACCCTGATTGGCCGCTTGCTTTACGACGCCAAGATGATTTTTGAGGACCATCTGGATATGCTGGAAGCAGACTCCAAAAATATGGGTACGCAAGGAGACGAGATTGATTTTGCGTTGCTGGTTGACGGGCTTGCTGCTGAACGCGAGCAGGGCATTACGATCGACGTTGCCTACCGTTTTTTCTCCACGGATCAGCGTAAATTTATTGTCGCGGATACACCCGGTCACGAACAATATACCCGCAATATGGCCACCGGGGCGTCCACGGCTGACCTGGCTATCATTTTGATTGATGCGCGCCGTGGTGTACTAACCCAGACCCGGCGTCACTCATTTATTGCCAGCCTGATGGGTATTAAGCAGGTGGTGGTAGCGGTCAATAAGATGGATTTAATTGACTATGACCGTGAGAAATACAACGCCATCGAAACAGAGTATCGTGAATTTGCCCAGCGTCTGGACTTTGAAGATATCACCTGTATTCCCATGTCGGCCCTGAAGGGGGATAACATCACGGAACGCAGCAGTGAAATGGACTGGTATCAGGGCTCGACGCTTATGGCGCACCTTGAGACGGTACAGGTGGAAGACACACTGCAATTGCAACCGATGCGGATGCCGGTTCAGTGGGTGAATCGCCCGAACCTCGATTTCAGAGGATTCTCCGGCCTTGTGGTTTCCGGTAAGGTAGAGGTTGGCATGGATGTGAAGGTCATGCCATCTGCTAAAACCAGTAAAGTACAGAGTATTGTCACGTTTGACGGTGATATCGAAGAAGCGGTGGCCAACCAGTCTGTCACGATTACACTGGAAGATGAAATTGATATTAGCCGGGGAGATATTATCTGTTCCAGTGAGAACCCGGCGGAAGTTACTGACCAGTTTGAAGGTCATTTGCTATGGATGGGGGATGAGCCCATGCTGCCGGGACGTCCTTACATTATGAAAATCGGCGCACGCCAGATTCCGCTAACTATCACCAAGCTCAAGCATGGCATTAATGTCAATACACTCGAGACGGCTGCGGTCAACAAGCTGGAGCTTAACGAGATCGGCGTATGTAATTTCTCCACAGAGCAACCCATTCCATTTGACCCGTTCGGCAAGGTAGCGGCTACCGGCAGCTTCATTCTGATCGACCGCGTGAGTAATAACACGGTGGGTGCAGGGATGATTCATTTTGCTCTGCGCCGCGCATCGAATATTCACTGGCAGGCGCTGGATGTGGATAAAACAACCCGCGCCGATCTGAAACACCAGACGCCACGTGTCGTTTGGATGACGGGGTTATCCGGTGCCGGTAAATCCACCATTGCCAATCTGGTGGAGAAGAAACTGCACTCACTGGGTAAACACACCTATACGCTGGACGGTGATAATGTCCGGCATGGACTGAACCGTGACCTTGGCTTCAGCGATGCCGACCGGGTGGAAAATATCCGCCGTGTATCAGAAGTCGCCAGGCTGATGACGGATGCCGGGCTGATTGTACTGGTTTCATTCATCTCTCCCTTTGCGGCTGAACGTCGTATGGCACGCGATATGTTTGAGGAGGGTGAGTTCTTTGAGGTGTTTGTGGATGCCTCGCTTGAAACGGTGGAATCGCGCGACCCCAAAGGGCTTTACAAGAAAGCCCGCAAGGGAGAAATCACGAACTTTACCGGTATCAGTAGCCCGTATGAGCGCCCTGAGAACGCGGAGCTGACGATTGACTCGAACCAGATGAGTGCAGAAGATGCGGCAGAGAAGATCGTCAATTTGTTGACGTAGAAGCCGATGCCTCTTGGCCTGCGTGGGCAAAATACCGAATAAAGCCTGAGAGCAGGACGTAAAACATCGCGCCGTTTAATACATGCCACATAAAATGGGTGCCGAGCGGAAAGCTGTCGCATACCATCATATCTACGCTACGAAACGTGAGAGAGGCGGCAAGCAACACGCTGGCCAGCAAAAGGTGATGTGTAAGTATAGGGGCGTGTGTGCGGGTAAATATAGCGGCGATACACATGGTAAGCAGTGAGGGAACGTACCCCTCTGAGCCGTTCATATCAAACGGGATAACCATACCAGCCAGCGGCCCGGCGGCAAAGAATCCTAAAATCAGCAGCAGACATACCCACCAGCGCAGGCGGAAGACACCGTGCAGTAGTAATATCAGTAAAAGTAGCATGGAAAGCATGATCGGGATGACATCGGCAAGCGCTGCCCAGCGTGTGGCGAAGGTATGAAACAGAAAACTGCCGATACCAATGGCGCCAACAACGATGATCGTGACGCATAGCAATGGGCGCCGGACCTCTGATCGGTAATAGTTCCGCAGCAACAGGAATGTTGCGATTAAAAATGCAATATTGGTAAACGCGTTGACCGGCTCTGCCAGAAACTCCGGGCCAAGCCGTTCACAGTACGCGTCAATCGGAGTGTTCCAGTCAAAACTTTCGGGATTACTCATTGCGCAGATACGATAAGGGTTTGCGGGTAAAGGAACGCAGCGAAATGCTGATGCCAATCAGCAGAATGATGACCAGGGAAGCGCTCATAATACTCAGTGATACATGGGGCATAACATCGAAGGTAAAGAAACGAAATTCATCGATTACGTACCATGAAATGGCGGTGCCGGCTATGACCGAGATGATGCCCGCAATCATGGCAATGCCAGTATATTCGACAAGGTAGGTTTTGATAATGTCCCAGCGTTTAGCGCCCAGTACCTTAAGTAAGACGATGTCGTAGATACGTTGCTGTTCGTTTGCCACGATTGCACCGGTCAGCACGACCAGAGCCGAGAGAATGGTGAAGATGGCGGTCAGGCGAATGGCCAGTGCCAGATTTTCCGATAACTCGGAGACCTGTGATACAGCGCGATCTACGGCAATGGGGGAGACATTGGGATAGTCCTGCGCCAGCGCAGAGAGTATGTTGCTGCCTTCGGGCAGGGTAGCGGTGGCAATGTAGGAACGCGGGAATGCATCAAGTACACCCGGCGACAGGATGATCGAGAAATTCATGCGGAAATTCTGATAATTCACTTCTCGCAGGTTGGCGATTGTTGCGGTGATGTCCTCCCCGAGGATATTCAGCGTGATACTGTCACCCACGCCAAGCCCCATCCCTGTTGCCAGACGCTGATCAAAGGACATGAGCGGCTTGCCGTCATAGTCTTCCGGCCACCACTGCCCGGCGATCAGCGTGGTATCTCTCGGCGGGCGATCCGCATCGCTGATGCCACGATCTCCGCGAATCGCCCAGCGTACATCCGGCGCCACATCCGCCTGCGCTACAGGTACGCCGTTCAGTGCCATAATATTGCCGCGCATCATGGGGGCGACATCCATTTCACGGCCCTTAAGTGATGCAATAAGACGGGTGAAGCCTTCCTGCTGGTCAGGCTGAATGTCGATAAAGAAATGCGTTGGTGCATCCTGCGGTCGTATGTCACGGATCGACTGCTGGATATTCGCATCGATCAGGCTGATGCCAACCAGGAAGGTCAGGCCGATGCCGAGCGAGATGATTGAAGGCAGCGTGCGTGCACCGGGTCGACTCAGATTGGCCAGCCCATGACGGACCCAGAAACGTTTGGGGTGAAAGCGTCCCATCAGGCGGACAAACACACCGGAGCAGAGGAAGAATATCAGCACGGTAAGCGCGGTGCTGATGACATAGATAATGGCAACGGTCTGATTCTCCGCCGCGAAAATGGCGAAGCCCGTGAGTAACAGACCGAACAGCAGGTTGATGACAATGATCCTGCGCGATGGCCACCCGCTCAGGCCGAGTTTGCCCCGGAAGATGGCGGCGGGTTTAATCAGGTTGACCTTGCCCAGTTGCCATAGTGAGAAGGTCAGGGTAATCAGCAACCCAAACACCACGGCACGCAATACGGGTATAAAGGAAACACTGAAGACCGCATCCAGATTAATCATCTGATTGATAAACCCGGTGGCCTGCCACGCAATGAGCAGGGCAATTCCCAGTCCGCCAAATATAGCCATGAGGGAGACCAGCAAAATCACAATCAGGTAATACCAGAATACAAATGCGTTGGTCGCGCCGATGGATTTCAATGTGGCGATGGTAAAGAATTTTCGTTGCATCAGTGCATTCACGCTGTTGGAAATACCAACGCCACCTGCAAGCAGAGCCGTCAATCCGGTCAGGGTAAGAAATAATGTCAGGTTATCGAGCACACGCTCCACCTGCGGGGCGGCGGCCTTAAAATCACGGATGCGCCACCCGGCCTCGGGAAAGGTCTGATCCATCTGTTCAAGCCATACATTGGGGTCAACACCCTCATTCAGCGCCACGCGGTAACGATAACGCACCAGGCTTCCCGGTTGCAGCAATGTTGTTGTTGCAAGCGCTTCTGCACTCATCAGGGCGCGCGGGCCGAAGCTGAACGTATTGACGATACGATCCGGTTCCGAGGCAATGGTGGCGCGGATGGTAAAAGTCTGACCGCCCAGATCCAGTGTCTCACCCACTTGCGCATCAAAGCGTTCGAGTAGTTCCGGCTCTACAGCAATCCCGTTATCCGCCAGCGCCTGCGATAAGGGCATATCCGGAGTGAGCTCTACCTCACC
>CAYMGS010000014.1:17368-20839 GCA_964390025.1 uncultured Rickettsiales bacterium
ACCTCACCAAACAACGGATAGGTATCATCTACAGCTTTCAGTTCCACAAGCTGGAATGCTTCGCCCACGGTAGCGATCGTGCGTAACTCGATTGCCAGCGATAACGTGCCATCGCGCTCAATGAAGGCCTTGTGGTCTTCATCCATCCCGACATAACTCATATAGAGTTCGTAATCGCCACCAAGTAAGCTCTTGGCATTATGCTCGAGTGCGTCACGCACAATGGTGGAAATAATGCCGACACTGCCGATGACAGTTACGCCCAGGAACAGACAGATGATGAAAAGACGGAATCCTTTCAACCCGTGGCGTATGTCGCGCAGTGCATACTGCCATGCCAGCCCAAGACGTAAGGTGGGTGTCTCAGGCTGCATGCTGCGCTTCAGTAATACGACCATCCTGCATACTGATCACTCGTCCACAGCGTCCGGCAAGCAGCGAGTCATGCGTAATCAGAATCAGGGTGGCGCCATGATCACGTTGCAGCGTAAAGAGCAGCTCCATAATATGGTCTCCGTTTTCCTGATCCAGATTGCCAGTTGGCTCATCCGCCAGGATGATGGCAGGTTTCGGGGCGAAGGCACGGGCAATGGCCACGCGCTGCTGTTCACCACCGGAGAGTTGCGAAGGATAATGTGTCATGCGATGATCCAGCCCAACCGTCTTCAGCATCTCTGCTGCCCGCTCAAACGGGGCAGGGTCTCCGGCCAGCTCCAGCGGGATGGCGACATTTTCCAGTGCATTCATCGTGGGCACCAGATGAAAGGATTGAAACACAATCCCGAATAACTGTCGCCTGAGCATCGCCAGCGCGTCTTCATTCATGCTGCTGATATCCTGCCCGTCAATCCTTATGGTGCCGCCAGTGGCCTGCTCAAGTCCAGCCATTACCAGCAGGGTCGATGTTTTACCGGAGCCGGATGGCCCCACCAGCGCCACACTTTCCCCTGCATTCACAGTGAAGGAAATATCGTGTAGAATAGTGACGAGTCCCGAAGGGCTCTCTAAGCTTAATGAAACGTTCCGGAGATCAATCATGGGCATAAAATACGCACTTCTCAGTGTGACGCTATGGCTTGTATCATACGGGTTTGCGCTGGCGAGTGAAGCAAAATCGGACACATACACGACGATTGTAGCACTGGGTGACAGCCTGACTCAGGGCTACGGGCTGGCACCGGAAGACGCGTATCCTGCTCAACTGGAAGCATTATTACAGGCGGAAGGCTATCCCGTGCGTATCCTTAACTATGGGGTTTCCGGGGATACAACTGCCGGGGGGCGCTCACGCATCGCGCATACAATCAAAGCCGCGCCGGACATTGTGATCGTGGAGCTGGGGCCGAATGATTTTTTGCGCGGTATTGTTCCGTCTGCCAGCAAAGCCAATTTAGAGCATATCGTAAAAACACTGACCGAAGCAGATATACGCGTTCTGCTGGTGGCATTTAAAGCAGCACCCAATATCGGCCCGGCCTTTAAAGCACAGTTTGACCAGATATTTCCTGATCTTGCACAGGCATACAATGTGCCGTTGATGTACGGTTTTCTCGAGGGGGTGGCCGGCGATTCAGAGCTGAATCAGGCAGACGGCATTCATCCGAATAAGGAAGGCTACGCGATTATTGTTCAGAATATGCTGCCCTACGTCAAAGCCATGCTGGAGAACCGCTAGGCTGTCTATTCCCCGGCAGGTTTGCCATGTTTGGCAAGGGCCGCCAGCAGATCACGCACAATATCCTGAAGCAGGGTTTCATAGGCTGCAGTGATGGCGCTGGCACTGTTGTTTTCAGCCTTCAGGTATTTGTCGGTGCGCAGAGTGGTCACAATGGCGTTATCATCATAATTGATAAGCAGTAACTGCATCGCCACATGAGCCGTGGGAATGCCAACACCCACTGCTCCGCCATACTCTGCCTGCATATCACTGACTTGAAGTAATATGCGATAATCAGCCCTGACACTATGGCCCTGAGAGCTGAGCGCTGTCAGGCCGGGTACGCTATTGAGGCTCTCAAGGAAGAAATCAAGCAACACTTCGCTGAGATGGCCCGGCCAGCGTGCCTGTTCAAGCATGCTCAGGTGGCGTGCATCTCCGAGTACCATCATATGATCGCTGTCCAGCCCCTCTGCCAACTCCGGTGTCATAACACGAATCAGCATCGGTTCTATCTGCTGCTGATGCAGTGAAGCATCGGCATTGAGCACATATTTGATTTCCGGCGGTGCATCACTTTTTAGTGCGCCACCGACGCAGCCGCTCGTTGCAAATATGATGGTAACGGCTATCACAGAAAGAAGAAAACGGGGCATCATGGCGCAATCTTGACCTTATCTTTAGAGGGTTTGTAAATCAGCACGGACGGGTCTTCCTTGAGTTTGTTGGCCAGATCACGAATTTCCTTCGCCATGTTGCTGCTCTCGCGGGCCAGTTCCAGCATGTGATCCAGCCCCTGTTCGCTGAAACGGCTCAGTGCTTTCTGATTCTTCCTGATGGAAACCGTCAGCTCCTGCGCCACTTTCTCCACTTCGCGGGCGGTGCTGTCAAAGCGCTCTCCCATACCCGCCAGATCCTTGCTGGCCTGTTCGGTATTGCTCAGGATATTATTCATATGCTCCAGATTGGTAGCACTCAGCACCTTCTGCACATCGGTGGTGATCTTCTCCAGATTCTGAATGGATGTACGCATGTCACCGACGGTTTCCTCATCCAGCACTGTGTTGATCTTCTCTGATAGCTGCAACACGTTTTCAGCGATGCGGGGCAGGTCGTCGAGGAACTTGCTGAGCTGACGCGTATTGCCGTCCAGCACGGGATAGCGGAAGCCTTCACGCATTGCAGGCGGGCTTGGTTCACCGACCGGCGTTTCCAGTTCAATGCGGGAGAGGCCGGTAATATTCTGCAGGCCCAGCGAGACATCCGTATAGCTTTGAATTGGGGTTTCCGTCGTGACCCGGATATTCACCTGCACGATGTCAGGCTGTTGCTCATCGAGCTTGATGGCGGTCACGCTGCCGACGCGCACGCCTTTATATTCGACCGGTGAATTCACATCCAGTCCGCTGATGGCATCGGTAAAAATGACTGTGTAATACTTATAGTGATTGCGATCCAGCCCGCCGATAATCCAGCTGGTAAAGATGATGGCGCCCACAATGACCAGCAGTACCACCAGACCCACCATCGTATAATGCACGTTACGCTCCATGAGGCGCTGATCCTTCCGGTGTGTCTATCTTCCGCATGCGTTTACCATGAAAATACTCCTTAAGCCACGGATGATCATGGTGCATGATTTCCTCCAGCGATCCTTCCAGAATCTGCCTGTCCAGAATCACTGCCACCCTGTCGCACAACAGAATACTATCAATATCATGCGTAATCATTAACACGGATAAATTTAGCGTTTGCTGTAAAAAGCGCAAGAGTTCATCGAAGGCGGCCGCCAATACCGGGTCGAGTCCTGCCGT
>CAYMGS010000014.1:20849-21134 GCA_964390025.1 uncultured Rickettsiales bacterium
GGGTGGGTCCATAATCAGTGCACGTGCCAGCCCGGCCCGGCGGTTCATACCCCCTGAAATCTCCGACGGGTATTTATCCGCCGCTTCCGGTTTCAGGCCAACCAGCGTCAGCTTGGTCATTGCCATCTCATGGATAAACGCTTCGGACATCTCCGTATGTTCACGCAGGGGCAGTTTGATGTTGTCGAGCACGGTCAGGCCGGAGAACAACGCGCCGTGCTGAAACAGAACACCGCACTGATTCGGCGCGTCTACCTTATTGTGTAGCAATGGCCCGTGATGCTC
>CAYMGS010000015.1:0-13587 GCA_964390025.1 uncultured Rickettsiales bacterium
TGCCGGAAAATGAACCGGGCTCCTCTATTATGCCGGGGAAAGTAAACCCAACACAGTGCGAAGCGATGACGATGGTCTGCGCACAGGTGATGGGAAATCACACCGCTGTCACCATGGGTGGTGCGACCGGCCATTTTGAGCTGAACGTCTTCAAACCGGTCATTGGATACAATGTGTTGCAATCCATTCAGCTAATCAGCGATGCCTGCCTGAGCTTCACCGATAACTGCGTCACCGGCATTGAAGCGAATGCAGAGCGCATCGAGCAGCTCCGCGATGAATCGTTGATGCTGGTAACGGCGCTGAATCCCCATATCGGCTATGACAGTGCGGCTAAAATCGCCAAGAAGGCACATAAAGAAGGTACGACACTTAAAGAGGCTGCCATTGCTCTTAATCTGCTAACCGAAGAGCAGTTTGAAGAATGGGTGCGACCGGAAAATATGATCGGCCCGCGTGATTAAGCGGCTTAAGTGACAGGGAGTTCCAGGCGAGCGCCCCACTCCGCCCATGAGCCATCATAGACCGCGACATTCTTCTTGCCGCATTCAAAAAGCGCCAGCGCCAGTGTGCAGGCCGTTACACCTGAGCCACAACTCGTAATGATGGGCTTATCCATATCTACTTCCGCCTCTTCAAACAGGGCATTGAGCTCAACAGGTGGCTTCATGGTACCGTTATGATGTAATAATTGCATGAATGGCAGGTTGATGCTCCCGGGGATATGACCACTACGCAACCCCTCGCGCGGTTCCGGCACCTCTCCGTTAAAACGGTTGTTCGCACGCGCATCCACAATGCAGGCACTCCCTTCCTGTGCATGATGCAACACGTCTTCGGCTTCAGCACCCAGATACGGATTAAAATGTAGGATATAGGAGGAAGGCTGGCGCGGCTCTGTGTCTGATGTTACCTCTCCGCCTTCTGCCTTCCATTTGGGCAAACCGCCATCCAGTACGCCAACATGTTCATGACCAAATACCCTGAACATCCACCAAACACGTGGCGCAGAAAAAATCCCCGTTGTATCATAAATAATCACATGGTCTTTCGCCTGGATACCAAGGCGTTGTATCACATCCTTCCATATATCCGGCGGAGGCAGCATATGCGGGTACGGGCTGGCAGGGTCAGAGGTCGCGTCTATATCGATAAAGTCAGCGCCGGGAATATGGGCCGCATTGAACTCCGCCTGAGCGTCACGTGCCTCGGAGGGCATGTGCCATGAAGCATCAATCACGCGAATATGCGGCTTCCGGATGTGCTCCGTCAGCCATGCGGTCGTTACAAGTGCAGACATGACCTAGTGATGACGGAACGGGTCGGCTTCGGACAGAGTGATATCGTAATGCACCTGAAGTCCGGCATTAATGTCATTGCCCACACGGGGAGCAACAGTTGCTTCAATCAGCGGGAGTGATTCCTCACGATATCGGGAGAAATAGGGGTCTTTCGCATTTCGCATATCCCCTTCAAAATACATTTCCACGCCATGCGGCCTGCGGAATGACTCATGGGTAATGCGCATGCTGATATGCGGTGCACGGATACGCTTCTGTTTATTATAGTAGATGGTATATGGGCCAGGGAATGTACTGATAAACGCAAACTTTCCTTCATTATCCGTCCGCGCCATACCGGAGCCCGCGAAAAGCGGATAGGGGTTGCTGAACGCACCTTTTCCCGGGTTCACATATTTTCCTTCCGGGTTGGTATGCCAGATTTCCACTTTGGCATTGCTGAGTGGAACACAATCCTTATCGTACACGCGGCCTGAAATATAAATGAGCTGACCCGGTGCGAAAATGGATTTACCGGCGGGCAATGCCAGATTATTTGATTGAACGATTTTTTTGGCACCGGGATAGGAGGGCGTATTATCCGAAGGTGTGCGCTGGCAGTGATGCACATACGATCCATGAACACCAGCTTTCACCGGCATGGACATCATTACAACCGGAAGCGCACATAATAAAAATCCAAGGAAAGTACGTCTCATTTAAGCCGCCTTACGTTGTTGGTCTGCGATTTCAAGCACGTGTTTGATAACACTACGAATGCCCTTTGCCACATCACTGATACGGGCATCTCCTCTCATGTAGGCGGAACAGCTGGCAATGTTATTCTGCGCATCCAGCACCGCTTTATCCGTGGCACAGTCCTGATGGTAATGCCCCAGTGTTACAATCGCCCCGGCTGTTCCTTCGTCCTCACCAATCGTCATTGTGAGGTTGGCACCTTTTGCCGCAGCTGCCACTACTGCCGGTGCAATACAAATAGCGCCTACGGGCTTGCCTGCGTCAAGAAATGCCCTGATAATCCGCTGTAAGTCCGGGTGAACAGCAGCATCCGGCCCGTTTACTGCAAAGTCAGATAAATTCAGTGCCACCCCAAAGCCACCGGGAATCACCAGCGCATCAAATGATGCAGCATTGAGCTCAGCAAGCGGTGTGATATCCCCTCGTGCAATACGTGCGGACTCTACCAGTACGTTGCGCGCCGCCCCTTCTTCTTCACCCGACAGGTGATTAACCACCTTTGTCTGATCTATATCCGGCGCAAACATACTTACCTCTGCACCTTCTTCATCGAGATACAGCAGGCTGAGTACAGACTCGCGTACTTCCGCGCCATCCATAAAACCGCATCCGGATAAAATGACCGCAACTTTAGGCATGCATCGCTCCATTACTTATTATTCGTAAGCACTGACTGTATGAAGATCGGTTAAGCTTGTAAAGTTTTAGTGAATAGTAACGCCTTCAGGAGGCCCATTTTCCTGAGTCTGAGCACGTGCCGTCTCATAAGCGCTCCAACTCCCCTGTTCCTTGAGGGTTGAGCGTATGCCTTTTTCATTCTCAAGCCGTGCACGGCTAATAGCTCCCTGCTTTTCTTCCTTAATTTTAGCGGTTTCATGCATGGAGTTGACCAGACCACGCGGCTTTTCTGCAGCGGCAACAGTGCCTTCTGAAATAGGAGCCCGTACCACTACGCTCGCCATGTCTTTTAATCCCTGCTTTATCTCCCCCATCTGACCATGATGAATACCATCAAGGAAGCGATATGTCGCAGCATCGAAATACGGCATATCGATATGGTTAGCCGTCTCATATTTAGCGATCATGTAAGGGGTATAGGCCATCGCTGAATTGATATATGTGTTGGCGATATTATGCCGGTTGAACACTTCCGGGTGGCGTGCCAGCATTTGCTGAACGCCTTCTCTCTGACTGACATACTTGGTATAAAGGTCTGAAGTCGTAAACGGTTTAAACATATTGTGACTGACAAACCTTGAGAAGTTCCTGCTTGCCCGGCCAATGGGATTCAGTGCGGCTTCAAATTTTCCAAATATGTATTCTTTTGAATAAGGGTCAAAGCTTTTACTAAAGAAGTCCGGAGTGATTCTGTCGCCTTTCAGATTAGGAATCACTTCTTTTGCGTTTTCGCCAGACGTAAAAAGCTTACCGTCCTTCCAGTTGCCGGCCTTAATCTGGCCAACACTGATGAAATCTCCTGAAGTCGTCGTGGTCTCAATGACACCGTTCTTATTCTCAGCCTTGAATCGCGGCCCCCTAGGGTCTCTGCCAACACCCAGCGTATGTTTGTCAACCAGCAAGCCGTTATCTTCCGATACAAAGAAGGCATTATGACGTGATGCAGGGGTGCGTGTCATCCAGAAGAATGGCACGGCCGGTGCCATATACAGCATAGATTTAATGAAGCTTTTACCCACATATTTTATGGTTTCGCTTGCAGCATGACCGGTGGCTTCTATGGGGTGTTTAGGTATGCCTATGTTAAGCGGTTCCCCTTCACGGTATTCCTGAAATTTGGATGCTACGTGGTTATAGAGATCGCGGAACATGAGTGTATAGAAATTATACCCCATAAAGCGGCACTGAAGATCCAGCGCGCCTGCAGCCATGTAAGAGCCGTTGATGTGTCCCTTCTCATCAATACGGAAACTGCCGCCGTTTGCTTCATGATCGAGCGTGAATTTAACTCCTGGCCATTGTTTGCTGAGCAGTGCACGCTGGCCACGCATCTGGTACACATATGGCAATGCCGCAGCCCAGTCCTCCATCTGGTGATAGCTGACAGCCTTCCATACGGACTGCCCTACATCTTTTGCCATGTTCTTAAAGTTAATATGGCCATCCTGCATCCAGTCCGTATGATAATTCGGATCCAGCACGGACATGAATTCCCGTCCAAGTGCGTCGCCAAAGCTACCTGCCGCAAAGTCAAAGGTTTTACCAACCATCTCTTCGCCAAGATTACGTCCGGTCACCTCACTGATCGGAACGAATTCTCCTGCTAAGGCCCTTTCTGTAGCCTCCCTGAGATGCGTTGCACTAAAGTTTTTCTTACTACGGAAGTTCTGTACTGCTTCTTCACCAAATACAGCGGCGATGGGTGTGCCGAGCACGGTCTGAAAACCACGTGACAGATAGGTCATGCCTTTATGCACGGTACCCATCTCACAGACTGGCATGTAGGGATCCCATGTACGCACTGCCAGATTGCCAAGCGTCATGAATGTTGCACCGAATAATCCCCGCGAGATGGTACGGGTCAGCACCCTTCCGCCCAGGCTCTTATAGAGCGGATTGCCGCCTTCCTTGGAGTCTTTCGCTTCCTTCTGCCACGGGTCCGTATACAGGCGTGCACTGAAGTTTACGTGACGATTGTTCCCTCCCATAAGGTCTGCTTCGTTGTGCCATCCGGGCATATGCACACCATGCGAAGGACTCCCCAGAGAGAACGTACTTCTGCGCTCTTCCTGATCCGTCTTTATTTCATGTTGTTTTTCAGTGTCTTTCATATGCAAAATATAGAGATACTACCTCACTTATATTTATAGCACATTATGCCTGTTGAGACGCATGAAGGTTTTGTGACAGTTATTTAAGAAAAAAATAAGATTTTATATACGCTTAGCAGCACCTGCAGGAAGGGTCTGGCACGCCCTCACCCACCATGATGGTTGTATATCAGATATTTGTGAGGCCGCATGCGTTGCGGCCCCCTCATCCGCAAAGATGCCAAAGCAGGTAGCGCCGCTGCCACTCATGCCTCTGAACAGCACATTATCTAACCCCTCAAGACACTGGAGTATAACAGATATATCAGGGCATAAAGCACAGGCAGCATCGGTCAGATCATTATGCGTCTCACGCAGCCACGTACTCCATGCCGTTACACCGCCATACTTCGGATAATGAGACAAGGGAGCTGAATAATTGGTTTGCTGCGCGGCATAGTGATGGAACACACTGGGCGTTTCCAGTGTGATCAGCGGATTCACAAGCACCATATAAAAGGCCGGGATTGTATCAAGCGGCATCATTTTCTCGCCGATTCCTTCCATAAAGGCTGCATGCTTCGTTATACAAGCTGGTATATCAGATCCCAGGGGCAGCAACCGTTCTGCCAGACTGCTATGCGGTATATTCAGATTCCATAGTCTGTTGAGTAATATGGCAGTGGTCGCGGCATCGGAAGAACCGCCGCCGACTCCTGCCGCAACCGGCAGTTCCTTTTGCAGATGAATGGAGGCCAACAGATGATCTCCGGCCTCAGCTCGTAACATTTGTGCAACCTGCCAGATCAGATTGTCGGTAGGTGCCCCTGTAATGGATGCCGCAAAACTTCCGCCTATCTCAAGCGACATGCTGTCAGAGTGCTCCACATGCACCGTATCACCGATATCCGTGAAACATACAAGGCTGGAGAGCTCATGGAATCCATCGGCACGACGACCGGTGATATGCAGTGCGAGATTGATTTTTGCAGGCGCTACAGCGCTAAGCATGGGCGATATCAGTCCTGCGCGGTTTTGTAGGGAGAAGAGGTGACATCCTTATCTTTAAGTCCGGAATTCAGCTTCTCTTCGATCTTTACCCGCTCTTCTTCCTCCGGACCAAAATGCAATGCTCTTTCCCACTGGAAACGTGCTTCGTTACGCCGACCAATGCGCCATAACACATCCCCCAGATGGTCATTCACTACGGGATCGTTAGGCATCAGATTTACCGCCTGCTCCAGATATTCCAGCGCTTCATCATACTCGCCCAGCATATACAGTGCCCACCCCATGCTGTCGATTATGTGCGCGTCTTCAGGGCGTTCCGCCACCGCCTGTTCCAGTAATTCACGGGCTTTTTCTATGTTTGTCCCTTTCATTAACCAGCTATAGCCAAGATAATTCAGTACATCAGGCTGATCGGGATAAAGCTCCAGAGCAGCCCGGAAGTCTTTTTCCGCTTTATCCCATTCACCGTCACGCTCATAGCTGATGCCGCGAGCAAAAAGAATGGGCCAATGAGCCTCTTCACGATCATCTCCCACCAGCTCCAGCGCTTTGCTGTATGAGCGTGCAGCTTTATCATAGCGTGATTTTTTACGGTGAATATCTCCGATACTGACAAAAATATCCGGACTGGTTTTATAATCCTCGCTAAGGGATTCCAGTATTGTCATAGCTTTTGAAGCGTTATCCTCAGCTGATAACAGGAACGCTTTGCGTATTTGTGCACGACGATATACCTGCGTACCTTTAGGTATATCTTCATACAGGGCCATGGCCTGACGTTTTTTATCCTGCTCTTCCAGAATACTGCCCAAAATGAGTTTGGCATCCTGCATATCCGGATTAAGGAACAACGCTAAACGCAAATAAAGCTGCGTTTCCGCACTTACATTTTCACCGTGAAGCATCCCGGCCAGTGCATAGAGTTGTTCAGCAACTCCTTGCCTGACATCCGATATGAAGGCATTTCGACCCGCCTGCTTGCTCTCTTCCAGCACATCGTCAAAGTTCGCGCTGCCCACAATTTCCGAAATACGGGCGTTTTCAGTAAAACGGTCAAATAGCTCCCGCGCCTCTTTGACCTCACCTTGACGCCGATAAAAATGCAGCGTTGCCAGCAGGTTGCGATAACTCATGGAACTTGGATCCTGCGAGGCCTGCTGATAAAATTCACGCGCTTTTTCCGGTTGACCGGCCAGATCAAAGATCAGCGCATTCTGAAATGCTACCAGCGGCTCAAAAATCATCAGCTTGCGAATATGCTCACTAACGGCAATCTCCTGCGCTTCTCCGGTCTCTTCCAGCACGACCCACGCTTCAAGCGAGGGGCGCAGGATGCTAAATAACCCGTAAGGACTGATATCCTTTAGCTCCTGACGGGCTTTTTCCGGCTGGTTTTTCTTTAGCGCATCGGCCAGAAGCACCAGATGGCTCAGCTGTGTGCCATCATACAGGGTGGAGAGGTTTTCTGAAATCTGCGCGGCTTCATCTACACGTCCGGACAAAAGATGCATGCGCACGGCTTGCTTCATCAGGTTTTCATCATAAGGGTCATGATTGAGAGAGTGAGAGAAATAATACGATGCCGCATCTGCATCCCCGATTTTACGGGCATATCGTGCTGAAAGATAACTACCAATTTCTCCGTGCGGAGAAGGCTTTACAGCTGACAGCACGCGCTCATGAACCGGCTTTTCTGCAATCTGAGGTACGGTTTCACTGGCACCTATTGCCTTGTGCACGAACAATGCACTCACCAACGCAAGGGGTAGCGCAATCATGACACGACGAAGCTTAATAGTGGTGGATGCCAACATAATTCTTCCGTTCCAAGGGTTTCAGTATAGCGCCTGAGTATTTTTTCGCAAAGAAAAACGCTCAGATAAAGGTGAATAAAAGTTACGTTTAACTTTAACAATAGAAAGCAATAACCGGGCCAATGGGATTCATTTGAATAAAATTCCACTTGTCATACGTTCCAAAAAAGGTATAGTGCCCAACCCTACAGAACGATATAGAAGGCAAGGCAGGAGCATACCATGAGCAGTAAAAATAACCCGGAGAATCGTGGTCGTATTACAGAATTGCGTAAATACAATGGTAAAACCGTGAAGCCGGTGCTGTATATTAATGGGAACAACCGTTACATCGCCGCCATGTATGAAGACGGAAATCTGGTGATTAACGAGAGCACCAAGCTGGCCGTACCGTATCAAAGCGTCTAAGCACCCGCTCTCTTTTCTGGTCTACATATTAGGATAATTTGGCCCGCCGCCGCCCTCCGGTGTAACCCAGACGATATTCTGGCTGGGGTCTTTAATATCGCACGTCTTACAGTGCACACAATTTTGTGCATTGATCTGCAGGCGCTTAGCCCCCTCTTCCTCTACAACCTCATAGACACCGGCCGGGCAATAACGCTGCTCGGGAGCATCGTATAGCGGGAGGTTATAATTAATCGGCACGCTCTTATCTTTGAGCGTCAGGTGACATGGCTGATCTTCTTCATGATTGGTATTTGAAAGAAAGACGGAGTCCATGCGGTTAAAGACCAGTTTTCCATCCGGTTGCGGATAATATGGCTTTTTACATTGTGCTGCTTTTTTAAGTTGGGCATGGTCAGAATGATTACTGAATGTCCAGGGTGCCTTTCCTCGAAGCAGGTACGTATCCAGTGCCGAATACAGTAGCCCTGCCCACAGGCCTTTATGGAAAGCCGGGCGAACATTCCGCACCCCGTAAAGCTCATCCCATAACCAGGAGTCTTTCAGCGCCTCAGGGTATTGCTCAGGCTTCCCGGCAAATACTGCCTCGGCGGCCACCATGCCGGATTTCATGGCTGTATGCGTGCCCTTGATCTTGGGTACATTCATAAACCCGGCAGCACAGCCAATCAGTGAGCCTCCGGGGAATGTCAGTGTCGGTATGGACTGGTAGCCACCTTCATTGAGTGCGCGTGCCCCATAAGAAACACGCCGCCCACCTTCCAGAACGGAGGCAATGGAAGGGTGCGTCTTATATTTCTGGAATTCCATATAGGGGTCCAGATGTGGGTTGGTGTAATCCAGCCCCACCACAAACCCTATGGAAACCTGTCCACCCTCCATGTGATACAGAAAAGAACCGCCATACGTATCCGATGGAAGTGGCCACCCCACCGTGTGGATGACCTTGCCTGGCACATGCTTCGCCGGGTCAATCTCCCACAGCTCTTTAATGCCTATCCCGTAAGTCTGCGGATCGCATTTTGCACGTAAGTTGAACGTGTTCATTAATTTCTGCGATAAAGACCCCCGGCACCCCTCTGCAAACAGCGTATGCTTTGCGCGTAACTCCATACCGGGCTGATGGCCAGCCTTCACCTCGCCGTCACGGCCAATTCCAAATGCTCCGGTGACAATTCCACGCACCTCGCCTTGTTCAATAATTGCCTCTGCCGCCGGAAATCCCGGAAATATCTGTACTCCCAGGCTTTCAGCCTGCGTCGCCAGCCAGCGGCACAGATTGCCCAGTGAGATAATATAATTCCCTTCACCTTTCATTTGCGGCGGTGTCGGCAACCTCAGTGCCTTTGTCGTCGTAAGAAACTGAAACTCATCTTTAGTCACCGGCATACTCAGCGGTGCATCTTTGTTCTTCCAGTCAGGGATTAATTCATTCAGAGCACGCGGTTCTAACACAGCCCCGGAAAGGATATGCGCACCCACCTCCGAACCTTTCTCAACCACCATGATGGTCATCTCCTGCTGGTCTTCCTGTGCCAGTTGTGCCAGCCGGATGGCAGCAGACAGGCCTGCAGGCCCGGCGCCGACTATCAGCACATTACATTCCATGACTTCACGTTGGGTATCCTCGGACATAGCGTTATTATCCCTATTCCTGTGACTTATAAAAGCGTGAATACTCTTTTTAGCATCAATATATGCAAGCTTTCACTGGAATGACGATAAAAAGTTACGTATGGATAAAGATATGCAGCCTCAGGAAGCCCTGTCGATTCTGGAATGGTACGCCGCAGCCGGTGTGATGGACGCCTGTGAAAGCGCTCCGGTCAACCGTTTTGAAAGCATGACACAACGCAACAGTCAGGCAGCCGTGCGTTCATCTGTGCCACGTACGCAGACACCGCCAGTGGAACGCCGCCCAGCTCCCGTAATACCGCATCACGTCTCTGCCGCGCTGACCACCTCTCCTTCTGCTGCTGTTGCCCGCGCAAGCGAACTGGCAGATGCCGCTACCACGCTGCAAGCATTACGTGAAGCGGTAGAAGCATTTGACGGGTGTCACCTGAAGAAAACCGCTGCACGCACGGTCTTTGCCGATGGCAACAATGAGGCTGATGTGATGCTGATCGGCGAGGCCCCCGGTGCAGAAGAGGATCGCCAGGGCATCCCGTTTTGTGGCGCCAGCGGTAAACTGCTGGATACGATGTTTGAAAGTATCCACCTGCCGCGCTCTGCATTTTATATCACCAATATGGTGTTCTGGCGTCCACCGGGTAACCGTACTCCAACCCCGGAAGAAATTGCTATCTGCATGCCTTTTGTCGAAAAGCATATTGCCCTGATCAACCCTAAAGCACTGGTGCTGATTGGGGCCACTCCGGCCAAGGCATTGCTGCAAACAGAAACCGCCATTACGCGTCTGCGCGGCAAGACATATAGTTACCAGACGCCCTATGCCGAGGCATCGTTTCAGACCTTTGTGACCTTTCATCCTTCATTTTTACTGCGTCAAAGCGCACAAAAGCGTCTCGCATGGCATGACCTTATGGCTATAGAATCGTTCATTCACCAGAAAAATTAACAGTTTATTCATAAAACTTGATTTTCTTTGCCGACCCGTCTACAAGTGGCGCCGCGCTCAGCGCATATATAAAATAATAATAACGGTAAGCACAGTAACATATGAAAGTATTATACTGGACCTATGGCAGTATTGCGGCAAGCTTCACTCTACTGTTAGGCATATGGGGATTCCTGCCAAAGGAATCGGCACACACCTTAGATAAGCCCTCTTCTTATCTCACTCATATCGCAACACATGGCGATGTGATTGAACATGATGCGCGTTCGCCGCTGCATATCATTGCATCTGCCAATGATATTGCACGCTACCGCGCGATTGCCCGACTTAGCCGTGAACAACGCTGGGATGAGGTGGACACCCTCATCTCCAGGCTGGAAAACAAAGTGCTGATCGGGCATTTTTATGCCGCGCGCTATCTGGAGCCGGACTACACGCCCAGCAGAATGCAGCTCTCACTGTGGCTGGAGAATAATGCGCACCTGCCGCAGGCCGTTGCTGTTTTAAAACGCATGCAAGCCCTCTACCCGGCCGATGCACAAAACTTCCACCTGCCGAGTCAGCACAACCGCCTTAAGGGATATGGCGGAGCATCGCGGGCCAGCCTTTCTCTCCGCACTGCAGACAAAGCGACGTGGAAAGCAGGATTCAAAGCCCTGAGCATCGGGAGTTATAAGCAGGCCTACGATCATGGCGTCAGAATCGTACAGGACTCCGGGGGCAAAAGTCAGCATGGCAACTGGCTCGCAGGTCTGGCTGCCTGGCACATGGATGACCGGCATGCCGCAGCACGGCATTTCGGTGAAATGGCGCAGGCACCCAACGTAGCCGCACCCTACCATGCCGCTGCCGCGTTCTGGGCGTATCGTGCGCATACTGCTCTGGGTCAGGCAGACACCGCTCAGCACTATCTGCGTATTGCCGCATCTGTCCCCCAGAGCTTTTACGGGCTGATGGCGCAAACCATGATGGGTAAAAAACCGTGGCGCCCACGCACGCACCACTCAACTGCAAAAGCGAAGGGCAAGCATGCCCTGCTTCGCCACCCGATCGTGCAGCGTATGGTGCTGTTACACACGATTGGTGAGGAGGAAGCCGCCGAGCAGCTTATTCGTCACCAGTTCTTCAGTTTTTCTAAAAAGGAGCGCGGGCAGCTGACCACCCTTGCTGAATCACTGGGCATGGCCTCCGTGGTGATGCCGATGGCGCGCTACACCAGAGCACACTCCCCTGAATCGGCTCATTATCCTGTACCGGAATGGCGCAACCGCCTGCCTTACCGGGCGAATGCCGCGCTCATTATGGCCATTGTAAAGCAGGAGTCTGCGTTCAACCCACGCGCGGGTAGCCATAAAGGTGCACAGGGGCTGATGCAGATTCTTCCCTCCACGGCAAACTACATTCGCCGCACAACGGACGCGCTGGAAATAAAAACAGCGGGCCTGAGCCACACCGGGCTGGAAGCACTACCGGAACGCTATGACCTGAAAGATCCAACTTATAATCTGGCGATCGGTCAGGCATACATACGCTACCTCTCGAAAAAGCCATACATTCAGGGCAATCTGGTGCATTTGCTTATCAGTTATAATGCAGGCGTAGCGCCGCTGCTGCGCTGGCAAAAAGTCCACGGGACGCAGGATGCACTTCTCTTCATCGAGAGCATTCCTTACGCGGAGACACGCCTGTATGTAAAGAATGTACTGCGGAACTACTGGATTTATCAGGGTGTTCTGGGTGAGAGCACTCCGTCTGCCTCACTGAACCGTACAGCCTCCGGGCGCTGGCCACACGCCAGTTAGCGCTTGCAAGTTCGTATCAGGCGGCTACTGTACATGCATGCAGTCTTCGCGCCCTGATTTTTCATATGAGCAACACTACAGCGGCCTTGTTTGCGGTGTAGACGAAGCGGGTCGAGGCCCGCTTGCCGGGCCGGTTGTAGCGGCTGCCGTCATCATTGACCCTGCCCATTCCATCCCTGCTGCGCTGCAGGACTCCAAAAAGATGACCGCACATCAGCGGGAGCATGTTTATGAGTGGGTGCTTACGCACACCAGCCATGCTACGGCACTGGCCAGTGTAGAGGATATTGACCAGATGAACATATTGCAGGCAAGCCTTTACGCCATGCAACAGGCAGTCACTGGCCTGAGCGTCATGCCTTCGATAGCACTGATAGATGGCAATAAAATGCCTGACCAACTTCCCTGCCCGGCAGAGGCTATCGTCAAAGGCGACAGCCTTTCCGTCTCCATAGCTGCTGCTTCTGTGCTGGCAAAAGTAACGCGTGATCGCATGATGCTTGAAATCGCCAGGGCGTATCCTGAATATGGCTTTGAGCGCCATATGGGGTACGGCACAGCGGCACATCTGGAGGCATTACGCACACACGGCCCCTGCCCATGGCACAGGCGTAGCTTCGCACCTGTAAAAGCATTGCTTGAAGAGGCGGCATAATGAGCGCGCCACGCAAAACATATAAAGAAGGCTATGTGCCGGATGCACCAAGGCGGTGTCATATGTTTCCCAAGACACTCTCGCACTCACTCACCTTTCCCGTTGCCAGGACACTTAAAAAACGCGGCTTTCAAAAAGCAGACCTCTTACGACACTGGGAAGCCATTGTAGGGCCCGAGTTGGGGAGACGCTGTCAGCCGGTTAAACTCATTCAGAAGGGCTACGAACTGGGCAATGGCGTATTAGAACTGCGTACACCCGGTGTTTATGCCACGGAAATCCAGCATGCGGCCCCGCAAATCCTTGAACGTCTGGCTACGTATTACGGTTATCCGGTTGCAGGGCGTATCACTCTGTTACAATCCTGTTAAATTCGCGTTTGTACTCTATTATTTAACACTTTCTCAATCATGGACTCTGCATACTGAACCCTGGGTGGCTAATAACCGTGAGGCAGGCTTTGCAGGCAAAATCATTGATGGAACATTCCATTAAAAATGAACGCGATC
>CAYMGS010000015.1:13597-14204 GCA_964390025.1 uncultured Rickettsiales bacterium
CCTTTGCTTCTGCCGATATCCTGGTGGAGCTGGACGAAAATGCACAGATAATATTTGTAGATGGCGCCACAATCGGCCTGCTTGGTCGCTCTCCACAGGAAATGGTGGGGGAAAAATTTGTCTCGCTGGTGCATGAAGACTCCGTAGAAAAAGCAGAGAATATATTTGCCGGACTTCAGAAAACAGCGCGCATTGAACATGTGGAACTGCATCTGTCAAAAGGCAAAAACCCGGAAGACACCCTTTTGGTAAAGATTTCCGGCTTCCAGATGCAGGAGCTGAACAAACATACGTACCTGACGATCAGCATTCCGCGCAGCAATATTGTCGATGAACGCGAAGTATTCCGCCGTGATCTGCAAAGCGGCCTCCTGAAGAAAGAAAGCTTTGTTGAGGATGCGAATGCTAAGATCAAGAAGGCTCAAAAAGAAGGTAAAGAGGTCAAGCTGACACTGCTTGATTTTCCTGCGTTAAAAGCATTGCTTGATGAACTGTCCCCCGAAGTGGCAGCCGGGTTGATGGCAGAAATCAGCTCTTATATCAAAGCAAAATCACTCGACGGCGACACAGCCGGTATGCTGGAAGATGGTGCCTACAGCCTGCTACA
>CAYMGS010000015.1:14214-20564 GCA_964390025.1 uncultured Rickettsiales bacterium
TGGAGCTGACCAAGAAAGTCGACCCATCCGGTAAAGGTACAGAAGCGAAAGCGACCACGGTAGAAGCCGACAATCCGCGCCTGACGACACAGGACTCCGCCAATGCCCTGCTTTATACCGTCAATAAATTTGCGGAGCAGCGCGGTGAAGGGTTTGATCTGCACTCCCTTTCCGAAGCTTACGGTGAAATGCTGGATGATACGGTCGAACGCATTACGCAATTTAAGGATACTGTTGATTTCAAAAAGTTTGAAATTGCGTATCAGCCGATTGTCGATATTAAAAACGGCATTGTGCATCATTATGAATGTCTGGTCCGTCTGAATGAAAGCGAAACCTTCTCCAACCCGTTCCAGTTCATCAGCTTCGGTGAGCAGGCCAATCTGATTGCCGACTTTGATCTGGCCATGATGCAGAGAACATTAGAAACGCTGGAAGAAGCCTCAAAACAGGGTAATTTCCCACTTGTAGCGGTCAATCTCTCCGGACGCTCACTGTCTTCCAACCTGTTTATGGATGCCTTTAAGGAGTTGATGCTACAAAAACCAAAAACCAGCAAGCAGATCATTATCGAGATTACCGAGTCCTGCAAAATCACGGATTTTGAGATCGTGGGCAATTTTATTGATGAGCTGAAGGCGGAATTTGAAAGCCTGTTCTGCCTTGATGACTTTGGCACCGGCGAATCATCTTTCGACTATCTGCGTAATCTTCAGGTAGATTTCATTAAGATTGACGGTAGTTACGTCAAGGAGTCTGTAAAAACCCTGCGCGGCAGACAGATGTTGCGCGCCATGGCAAATCTGTGCAGCAGTCTGGGTGTTCAGACGATTGGTGAAATGGTGGAAGACGAAAAGGCAGCCGGGCTGCTTTATGATAGCGGCGTGCGTTTCGGACAGGGATATTTGTTTGGCAAACCGACCATTGATCCTGAAACGCTGACACTATGGGGTAAACCTACGCCATATTTCCGCAGCACCGTACGTGCACGTCGCTTCAAAGACCCGGACGCACCAAAGAAAGAATGGTGGGAACGCAAAGACTAGCGTTTATTTGCTGCCAGTCTTTTTATTCTTTTCATCAACCGCATTGAAATAGGCATCAAACGGGTTGAACATCTGAAATGTCTTGGAAACAAACTCCACATTCTGGCGGCTGATCTCTTCGAACTGATCGAGCGGATTGTACTGTTCCCACGTTTTGCCCATGTATGACCGCAACTTCTCCTGATTCTTCACAAAGGCTTCCATACTGTTTTCCAGATATGGCGGGATCAGTTCCGACAAACCATCATCATACATTTCAATGACACGCTTTAAGAAGCCTATGGGCATCATGCTCTGACCGGTCAGTTCCTGTTCGAAGATGATCTGGGTCAGAATTTGACGCGTCAGATCTTCGTTGGTCTTAGCATCACGGACCACGAATTCCTGCCCTTCCTTGACCATGGCACGCACATCCTCCAGCGTAATATAGACACTGGTCTGAGTGTTATAGAGTCGCCGGTTGGCATATTTCTTAATGACGATCGTCTCTTTATCCTGTTGCTCAGCCATCATTTTTTCTCACATATTGGGGTTGGGATTCTATGTTTTTGGTGGTAGTTATATAGCATCAAGCACCCCTGTAGAGCAACTGAAACCCATGAGCGCCGATTATCATTCTCTGGCACGTGAATTTCTTGACCTGTGGCAACAGCAGACACGTCAGATGATGACGGACGGCACCTTACTCAGACAAAGCGCAGGCATGATACAGGAAGCCTTCTCTTCACCGCCTGCAACAGATTTTAATGCAGCGTATGCCTTTCCACCGCAACTCACTCCGCTGCATATTGGCCTGCAACATTTTTACTGGCAAAATATGCTGGGGGCACTGGGTGCATCTTCCTGTATGCCCGCTTCCCGCGATGGTCAGCCATTCGGCGAGAATAATACCACCACACTTTTTGCCCTGATGCGCAGGATCAATGAAGACTCTGACTTCTCTGCCAGTGTGCGTGCCGAGTGGCAACGTCGTATGCAGCAACATATGAAGCGCATGCAGGCCTACTCAGAGGCACAGTATGAGCGAGAGCTGGACGAACCTGAAGCCGTCTGGCATATGGGAAATTGTCGCCTGCTGGCCTACACTCCTGATACAGAGAACACCAACGATGCCCTCCTCCTGATTCCTTCTCTGATTAACCGCTACCATATTCTCGATCTAACATCTTCCACTTCCTTTACGCGCTGGCTGGCAAGCCAGAATATTGCTGTGTACATGATAGACTGGGGTGCCCCCGGCGAACAGGAGAAGACGTTTGATTGCGAGGACTATGTAACACGCTATCTGTGCAGTATCAGTGAATGGCTACGTGCACAGGGGCATACATCACTTACTGCAGCCGGGCATTGCATGGGCGGGCTTCTGGCACTTGCGCTGGCGTCGATACGCCCGAAGCTGGTAGACCGGCTGGCATTGCTGGCAACCCCCTGGGACTTTTCCGCCGATCCTCTCCACCCGCTCTGCCAGACGGAAGGCGGTGAGGATATGATGGAGCGTTATATCGATCAGTTTGACTTTTTCCCCGGCGAGCACATTCTGGCGATGTTTTACCTGCGCGATCCCTGGTTATTTCAGGAGAAGCTAGAATATTTTGAAACACTGAACGCGGGCAGTGAGGCGTATGAGCGTTTCCTTGCCATTGAGCACTGGGTTAATGGTTCTGTGCCCTTAACCAAAGGTGTGGCACGTGACGGATTTATTCGCTGGGGCATCCATAACGAACCGTTCAATGGTGCATGGCGCGTTGGGGGTCGCCTGATTAACCCGGAAGCCATCGAGCAACCGAGTTTTGTTGTCACCCCACTGCGTGACCGTATTGCCCCTTACCCCTGCTCTTACCCCCTTGCCAGAGCATTACCAAACGCAACCCATATAGAACCGGACACCGGGCATGTGGGCATGATCGTCGGTTCACAGGCAAAAGAACAGATGTGGCAACCTTTTGTAGAATGGATCGGCGCTCATTAAACTGTCGAGGCCGGTTTACGCTTTGCGTTGCCGCCACGATTATTCCGCCTGCGCCGCGACGGGGGAGAGTCAGAAGAAGAGGTTTTGCTTTGCCCCTGCTCTTTATTCTGGCCTTTATTCTGCCGTTGTCCTGAACGGCGTCTTCCACGTGTATCGCGGTTATTGGGTTTGTGCTTTTCTTCTGACTCAGGGGCTTCCTCAGGTCGACATACCTCTCGTCCCATCAGCTTGCATATTGCTTCCCATTTTTCCTGATCTTCCGGGGTAATCAGGCAGACTGCCGCGCCTTCCGCTCCGGCACGTGCGGTGCGTCCGATACGGTGAATATAATCTTCCGGTGCCTGCGGCAGGTCATGGTTAATCACGTGCTCAATATGCGGAATATCCAGCCCACGCGCCGCCAGATCGGTGGCTACCAGAATACGGAATTCCCTGTCCCGGAACGCGTTAATCACCCGGTCACGCACCGCCTGGTGCAAATCGCCATGAATAGGCTTTGCCGAAAATTTCTTCCGGTTCAGTTTTTCCGCCAGTGCATCGGCACCTCGCTTGGTCTTACAGAAAATCACGATAGAACCATCGCGTTTATCCAGCTGATCCAGCAGGTCTGTAAATTTTTTGCGCACGGTCGTATGGATGATTTCCTGCTCAATACGCGTAATTGGTGTGGTGGTAGAGCCAACGGAGACACGTACCGGGTCATGCAGATACTTTGCCGAGAGTTTTACAATATTCGGTGGCAGAGTTGCCGAGAACATCAGGGTCTGACGCTGGGCTGTCAGGTATTTACAAATCCGCTCCAGCTGGATCTCAAACCCCATATCCAGCATACGATCCATCTCATCCAGCACCAGAAAGTTGGTGTCATGCAGCATCAGCGTGCCACGATCCAGGTGGTCAAACACACGCCCCGGCGTACCCACGATCAGACGTGGACGGGAGCGCAACGCCTGCACCTGATTTGGCATGGACTCGCCGCCAATCAGCAATGCCGTCTCTACCGGCGGGTAGCGTCCCAGCATTTGTGTCAGCGATTCCATCACCTGCGAGGCCAGTTCCCGTGTGGGAGTCAGCACCAGCGCCGTGCCGCGAGACGTCATAAACAGTTTAGCAATCAGAGGAATGCCAAAGGCACCGGTTTTTCCCGTCCCCGTTTGCGCAGAGCCTATAATATCACGTCCGGCCAGCGCCGGCGGTATGGCCTGCGTCTGAATGGGGGTCGGGGTTTCAAATTTCATGCGCTTCAGCGCGTTTAACAATTTCTCGGGCAATTCAAGATCCGAGAATGATTTTATCTGTTCAGTCACATTATTTTCCTGCCTGCAAGTTTCAGGCTTTTCTGTAGTTTCTGGGCGATACATAGAGGTTTTGGTGTCAACTTGCAAGGAGTCATGCGTAAACACTTTAAACTTTTCGCGTTAACCTTCATTAAAACGTCACAATATGTTGCTACGACATGTGCCGGAATAGAAAAACAAGGAGATAATCATATGTATGACAGAGCTCATCGCTTGATTAATGAGTTTGGGAATAATGGCTTTGTAGCCATGCCCTTTGAAAAAGGCTTTGCTTTCGTCTGCGGCCAAAAATCGCTCTATTTTTCTGCACATATCAATCCTGAGACTTTTCAGGGCCACCCTATGATTTCTGTGAACGGTGTCAGTTACATCAACCCCAAGACCATGGGAGAGAATGGTCATTTAATGCAGGCAAAGATTATTCCGCCGGAAATATCTCCGGAAGCCTTAAATGCACCTTCCTTTCGTAGCGAACCATCTAACTTCGAGTGTGACCTGGCCATGAATCTAAGCTCACATGAGGCTCAGAAACCCATTAATCAGATTACCGATGAGGAAGCCCAGCAGGCAGGTTTTAGAAACCCGAACAAGTTACGTATTATGCTGGCACTGCAATCCAATAAGGGGGAAGAGTTTGCAGAAACACTGAAAACAGCCATGGAGCCAGCGCTGCATCTGGCACGTACAAAACTCCAAGAGGGCTATACCGTTCATACCCCGGATGGCCAGAGTACTCAGATAAAATTCACCGGTGATCAGCTGGATGCCGTAATCAATAATTTACGGGATACCGCATTACAGGCAATGCATCGGGATATAGACCCACGCCTTTTTACCGATCCTACTAGCAGAGGGTTTGTTCCACATATTATTCAAATGGCAGCAGGAAATATTGATCCGGCAACAATTCCCGGTAAAGCAGACGTCTACGATATTCGTATGGCCGAGCCGAAGAAGTTTGTAGAAAATGGCCTATATGAAGATGAAGCAAAGGCAGCAAAACACGTTGCCGACAGTCTGCGCTATTTTGTTTGGGTTTTAAAACGTCCCCATACCCCCCTGACGAATGATACCAATCATTATTTTGACCAGAAATATGGCAAAACAATGTTAGGCAAAGCTCTAGACGAGCTGACTCAGCGTGCGGATGCATTGGCTCCCGAGACCAAAACCAGACCACCAGAAGTCATACTCAAAGGGCAAATTGAAGCAGCAAAGAAAGCAGGCACACTATCTTCCTTTAACGCCTCCATGCTACTGATGGAGACAGCAAAAGCCAGTGGCCCGCATGCATTAGCAGAAGTTGAGAAGCGTTTTAATGCTGCGCTTAAGGGCGAGCAAGGGCGCAGCGCGTAACAATTTATCGCTTCAGTGATTTAATCTCCGCCAGTAGTCGGCTTTCCATCTCGCTGATTTCCCGACTGAGTGCGGCCTGCATCTCATTACGGCTCTGCTCAGCTGATTCATCTGCGCCGCTATGCATGGCATTGACAATAATTGCAATAAACAGGTTGAGCATGGTGAAAGTGGTGACCAGAATATAGGTAATGAAAAACAGCCATGCCCCGGTATGCTGCTCCATCACCGGACGCACGATGCCCATCGACCAGCTCTCAAGCGTCATAATCTGAAACAGCGTATACATGGTATCGCCGAGCGTGCCGAACCACTCCGGAAATGTTGCCCCGTAAAGGTGGGTGCCAATGACAGAGAATACATAAAAGAACAACAGCATGATCGTGGAAACGGAGGCAATGCCGGGTATGGCAGAAAGCAACCCTTCAATGACCCTGCGCATGGTCGGAATGACGGAAATCAGGCGTAGCACCCTCAGCACCCGGAGTGCACGCAGGGCAGTGAAAGCCTCACTGGCTGGTATCAGGGCAATCGCCACAATACAAAAATCAAAGACACTCCATGGTCGCCTGAAGAAAGCAAGGCCGTATACATACAGGCGCAGCAGAATCTCGATTACGAAGACCTTGAGAATAATAGCATCCAGCATTTTCATCGCCGCGCCATAGCGCTCCATGATCG
>CAYMGS010000016.1:0-2278 GCA_964390025.1 uncultured Rickettsiales bacterium
AGATCGGCACACCAATATGGTCAGAATAGGTTTCAATAATATGATGCAGCCGGAATTTATCGAGATACTCGGCTGCATCTTCACGCATGGTCAGGATCACTGAGGTTCCACGCGCGACCTCACCATCAACCTCTTTAACGGTAAATTCGCCTTCCCCATCCGATGTCCAGATATAGCCTTTCTCTTCTCCGGCCTTCCGGGAATGAACTTCTACAGCGTCCGCCACCATAAACGCAGAATAGAACCCTACGCCAAACTGGCCAATCAGTGCTGCGTCCTTCTTCGCATCGCCAGTCAGGTTGTTGAAAAACTCCATCGTGCCGGAACGCGCAATCGTACCAAGATTCTCAATCAACTCCTCCCGGTTCATGCCGATGCCGTTATCACTGACCGTGACGGTGCCCGCCTCTTTATTGCAGGAGACGGTGATTTTGAGGTCTGCATCCCCTGCCAGTAATGAATCATCTGAAAGTGCCAGATAACGAAGCTTATCACAGGCATCCGAGGCATTGGATATCAACTCACGCAGGAAAATGTCTTTATTCGTATAAAGGGAGTGGATCATCAGCTTGAGGACTTTGCTGATCTCCGCTGCAAAATGCAGGGTTTCTTCCTGCGGTGCGGTTGTATTTTTTTTCTTCTTCGCTGTGGCGGCCATGTGCGTACTCCTTTTTTGTATAATACTTTGAAACGGATATAGGTGCGTCACCCCACACTTTTCAAGGCCCACCGTCATAAAAATGTCATTTTCTGGCTCTATGATAGAGAATGGAGACAGATTGTTTATGAATGATACCGCACAGACCGAACAGCCAAGCCACCTGAGAAAGGCAATCAAAGCAGCTGTTGCTGCCACCGTGATTGGCGTCATTACCGGTGTGACCTGCGGCCTTCTGCTGCCGCCACTCGGCAGCATGTTACTGGGCGCAGAGGCAGCCGTGTTCTTTTCCAATTTTCAGCCTGCTTACATGGCTCTGTTCCTGGGCGTTTCCAGTGCAGCTTCCTCTTTTTATGGCAGTGGTCTCAGCAGTGCCGTAGCGGCATACCATTAGTTCCAGGACACACGTCACGGCCGTAGCAGTAACGATAAGGAATTGCAGCATACTATCTCACCAGCTGGCTGAAGGCAGCTCTTTGACCGTGAATCCACTCATCGGTGACGAAGACAAATATCGCACAGGCGAAAAAGAGCTTTTTGACCAACCCGGCACCAGCATTATGGATGCCGTACATGTGAGTCGCTTGCAGCAAGGACCGGAAATCGGTACACTAAGGGTTCATTAAATCATCACGGGACAACGCATGACCCTCCTTCTTCGCGGCATGATAGCCGTTCTTATAATGACCGTTTTTATCCATTCTCCCGCATACGCCAAGAAGCTGGATGTGCAAAAGGAGCTGGCATACCGGGTGGAGTTTGGCAGCCCGGGGGATGTACGGTATTTACTTGAAAAAGGCGGCGACCCAAACGGTGTCAACAAACTGGGATGGCCTCTGGTCTCCGTAGCATCACGCCGCACGGACGGTCTGGCCGTAGAAATGCTGGAGATTCTGACTGAAGCCGGTGCCGAACTCAATCAGGGAGGCCCTTCACGGCAGTATCCTATCATCATTGCTGCACGTAATGGCGATAAAGAGCTGGCGGAATATTTGCTGCTGGAAGGCGTGGATACGGATGTACGTGACCGTAACGGTGTGCAGCCGGTGGAGATTGCCAAATATTACGGCCATGAGGATGTGTTCGATATTCTGGAAGAACTGGCGCTAAAACGTGCGGAGCAGGAAGAAGCCATGCGCAGCCCTGAACGCTACGAAGAACTCCGGCACAACCTGGCCTACGAATACTGCGCCGTTCAGTATATGCATTATTATTTCTCTTACGAAAAATCCAAATACACGGACGAATATATCGACGACCACATGACGGAACGGCGGAATAACATTTATGAGATTAGTAACGATCTTTACCAGATTTTCCATATGCCATGGGAAGATATGAATCTGGTGCGCGAAGAAGTCTCTGAGGAAGTGTATGGTGAGCTGGAAGAAATGATCTCACCACGCAATCGCCGCAAGCTGGGCGTGGGCTCGGAGAAGGACCTGAATGAGCGCTGCACCCGCATTGCCGAAGCATGGCATAAAGAACAGACGAAAGATGAGAAAAAGGATGAGGAAAAGCAGGAGCGACGGGAGTTACGTCGTGGCGGTGCGATTATGATTCGCTAGCCGGCAGCAATACTCAGCCCTGTTGTGCACGGTGCAGCATCAGATGATCTGC
>CAYMGS010000016.1:2288-3489 GCA_964390025.1 uncultured Rickettsiales bacterium
CATTGCCTCACCAACCGGTACGGCCCGAATCCCCACGCATGGGTCATGACGCCCTTTCGTCTGAATCGTCGTGTTGTTACCGTGAATATCGATGGTCTCTACTTCCCGCAAAATAGAACTGGTAGGCTTGACACAGAACCGTACTACGACCGGCTGGCCGGAAGATATACCGCCTAAAACACCTCCCGCATGATTATGAGAAAACTCAACTTTTCCGTTTTTCATGCGCATCTCATCGGCGTTTTCTTCTCCGCGAAGGGTTGCGGCGGCAAAGCCTTCACCAATTTCTACGCCTTTCACAGCATTGATGCTCATCATCGCGGCGGCTATGTCCGTATCGAGCTTGCCGTAGACCGGGACGCCTAACCCGGCAGGTACGCCTTCGGCTACCACCTCGATAACGGCACCCATCGACGAGCCATCTTTACGCACAGCATCCAGATATGTGGCCCATTCCTCCGCTGCCGTAGCGTCAGGGCAGAAGAACGGGTTGTTACCGATTTCTGTGGCATCAAAGCGCGTGCGGTCAATCTGTTTTTCGCCCATCTGCACCAGATAGCCGCGCAGGGATATACCTTCGGCTTCCAGTATTTTACGGGCAATGCCCCCGGCTGCGACGCGCATGGCAGTCTCCCGTGCCGAGGAACGCCCGCCACCGCGATAGTCCCGAATGCCGTATTTCACCCAGTAGGCATAATCAGCATGGGCCGGGCGAAACTTGTCTTTAATATCGCCGTAATCTTTTGAGCGCTGGTCTTCATTGTGAATGATCAGCGAGATAGGTGTACCGGTGGTTTGTCCTTCAAACACGCCGGAGAGAATCTTTACCGTATCCGATTCCTTACGCTGCGTCGTATATTTGGATTGGGCCGGACGACGTGCATCCAGCCATGGCTGCAGGTCGGCTTCACTGAGCGCAATCTGCGACGGCACGCCATCTACCACACAGCCAATGGCCTCTCCGTGACTTTCCCCCCAGGTGGTAAAGCGAAATAATCTGCCAAACGTATTACTCATGACAATCAGACCGTGGCAATGTCCGGGGCATCCACACGCTTCATCCCCATAACATTGTAGCCGGAATCCACATGCAGGATTTCGCCCGTCGTACCGGAACCAAGATCGGACAACAGATAGACGCCTGCCCCGCCCACATCCTCAATGGTGGTATTACGGCCCAGCGGCGCATTCAGTTCATTCC
>CAYMGS010000016.1:3499-20531 GCA_964390025.1 uncultured Rickettsiales bacterium
ATGTAGCGGAAGTCTCCGATACCACTTGCTGCCAGCGTTTTGATTGGCCCGGCAGAGATGGCATTCACACGAATTCCCAGTTCTCCCATATCCACCGCCAGATAACGTACACTGGCTTCCAGCGCGGCCTTGGCCACCCCCATCACATTATAATGCGGCACGTGACGTTCAGCACCGAGATAAGAGAGCGTCAGCAGTGAGCCCCCCTCTTTCATCAGCGGGTGTGCACGGCGGCATATCGCCGTGAAGGAATAGCAGGAAATCTGCATAGACATCAGGAAGTTGTTGAGGGACGTGTCAACATACTTGCCCTTGAGCTCATTTTTGTCGGAATACGCAATGGCGTGCACGAGAAAATCCATTTCGCCCCATTCTTTTTTGAGTGTATCAAACACTGCATCCATGCTGGCATCATCGGTCACATCGCACGGCAGCAGCAGAGACGAGCCAGTGCTTTCCGCCAGAGGGCGCACACGTTTTTCCAGCGCTTCGCCCTGATAGGCAAAGGCCAGCTCAGCGCCCTGCTCGGCCGCGCTTTTGGCGATACCCCAGGCAATAGACCGGTCATTGGCGACACCCATAATCAAGCCGCGCTTACCTTTCAGCAGCGTACCGGTCGGAATAATAGAAGAATCTGTGTCAGTCATAAAACCTGGAATCGTAAGTTGAATAGACTAGGAATCTAGAGTCTGGAAAGGAATGTTTCAAGCCCTTTCCAGACCCCGGACTCCGATTCCAGATGCAGGCGCTTACTGTACGATGCGCCAAGTGCCATCCTGCTGACGGCAGGCACGGCCATAGCCTTTTTCCACGCGGCCACCCACGTTGATGGTCTGACTGTATTCACGGCAGTATTCACCCTCTGCTGTCTGGTAATAGTTATAGGGTGTTACCGTACCGGAATTACCGGATTGCGGGTTCTGCCACGGCAGTGTCTGGCCAGGTTGAGCCGTTTCCAGTGCGCGCTGGGAGGTCTGTTGATATTGCGCCATATCTGCACGATCCAGCGACTGACCGATAGAAGAACCAGCCATGGCACCAAGCAGCGTACCCACACCGATTGCCACGCCTGTGCCCGTACCTTTACCGACTTTGGAACCCAGTACACCACCAACCACTGCACCACCAATGGTACCCATGGTTTGCTTACTCACGCCACCACCTGCGGTCTGGTTACCCATAAAATCCTGACCGGGGCCTTGTTGACAGCCCACAAGGGATGCCGTTGCAATGGTGATAGCCAGCAGTTGAATGCGTTTCATAATCTCTTCTCCTTGAATAAAATACACCTGTTCTACAGCGAGGCTGCATGGTAGCCGTTATATAACAACGAATCAATAAAGAGTTCATTAGGAACTTAGCGCTGTCTGAAGGCGCGAATCACCACAATTACGAACATCACGCCACCGATAATGGCGAGCAATCCACCCAGCCCCATGAACCCCATGGCCGCACGCGCACCATCCGAGACTTCACCGGGGGTCTTACGCATCACCTCATACCCTCCGGAATAAGCCAGCCCGGAGATATGCATCAGTTGCCCCACCCCGTAGATGATGGGTTGCCAAAACGCCATGCGCCAGCCAGCGACTTCCACCCCGCCAAATCGTGGCAGGAGCAGATATGCCGCCCCCATTAATGCGAGCGTTACCCCGACAATAGACCCATGATAATGCGCCGGGATCAGGACATTCGGGCCATCAATAAACAGGGCAAATGCCCCGCCGAAGAAATACAGTACCAGCGAGGCCACCAATGCCGAGTAGAGCGCGCGATGCTGATACTTTGCTGCGGCCACGCGTGGCAAAAAGCCAAGTATCAGTATGCCGAGTACCCCGGAGGCCAGCCCAAGCCCCCACCTCATCTGCAGGGTGAAGAAACGGAGATATTCATAGGATGTGACATCATAGAGCAGATAGGCCACCGGAGAGGTCAGCGCAATAACCGGCCCTAACATCAGCAGTGCACCCACCAGCTTACGCGGCAAGTAAAACCCGATGGCCTGCGCCAGCCAGAGCCATGCCACCATCATAATTTGTACATAGAGAAACTGGAGTACATGGCCCCCACCCCAGAATACGATCTCGTAGAACTGCTCGCCTTCCACACGGCCTGCCACACCTTCCACTGAAAGGTAGAAGCACAGGGCAGCGATAAACGGGATGGGTAAACTCAGTGCAATCCCCAGATTTGTAATCCCATGTTCTCCCTGCATATCCTGCAGGCGTACGCGCCCCACGGCCTCCAGTGCTGCCAGCAATATGCCCGACAGTATCAGGCCGAGTGAGAGAAAGAAGCCGATATTGGTCAGCACCGGCACATAATTATTCTTTACCACGTCACCGCCCATCACCAGCGATGCCGCCATGAGCAGCGTGCCCGCGAGGAATACCCACAAGGCTGAGGCGCGCAGATACGGTAAGCATAGCCAGCCTCGCTCCTCCTTATGGTTTATCAGATTCCATGCCATCCCGCTTGCGGCCAGAAACCAGACCAGTACCGAAAGATCAACATGAATCACCAGTGCACGCCCAAAGAGATTGGCAAACAGGCTGAGTTCTTTGAATTGCGGTGTACGCGCCACCACTAGCACTACGGCCAGCAGCCCGGCCAGCGCCAGCGCTACCGTACCCACGATCAGCCAGCGGCGTGCATATACGGTTTTATTGTCCATGTGCGCTCTATATAATATTCACATCACCCTGTCATCATACTTGCTCCTGCCGCCTTCCCTGCTATAACAAACCTGTGACACCGTACCCACAGACCTGCCGCGCCGTACGCATCTGGATCTACACCCTGATTGCGCTGGTATTTTGTATGGTCGTGGTGGGCGGACTGACCCGCCTGACCGAGTCCGGCCTGTCTATCGTGGAATGGAAGCTGGTCACCGGTATTCTGCCCCCTTTAAGTGAGTCCGCATGGGAAGCGGAGTTACAGGAATATCGCAGCTCTCCCCAGTATCAGCAGATCAATAAAGGGATGAGTATTGATGAGTTTAAAAACATCTACTGGCTGGAATATATCCATCGCCTGCTGGGAAGGCTGGTAGGGATCGCGTTTATTGTGCCGCTTGCGGCCTTCTGGATCACCGGGCGGCTGCCTCCGCCTCTCAACTGGAAAATGTTAGGGATAACTGCGCTGGTTGGTGTGCAGGGCATCGTCGGCTGGTACATGGTAAAAAGCGGGCTGGTGGATGTGCCGTGGGTCAGCCCGTACCGGCTGGCGTTTCATTTAGGGCTGGCCGTGGTGATTTTTTGTACCCTGCTGCATGTTGCATATACGGCACAGCTCTCCGAGAAGCCTAGTAATGCGCCGCCTGAGCAACGCGGGCTTCGCAGGATGTCTCTTATCATCACGCTACTCGTATTCATCCAGATTTTGATGGGCGCACTGGTCGCCGGACTGGATGCCGGCCTGACCTATAACACCTGGCCGCTGATGGACGGTCAGCTTGCCCCCTCAGGACTTCTGCTTCAGGAGCCTGTGATACGGAATTTCTTTGAACATGTGCCGATGGTGCAGTTCCAGCATCGCTGGTTTGCGTTCGTTCTCTTGACTTTAATCATGTATCAACACTTCCGGCTTATGATACTATTATCAGGTTCGCGTGTGACGCAAGCAAGCCTTGGGCTGATATGCGTATGCGTTGTGCAGATTGTCCTTGGGATCGCTACTTTACTGTACCATGTGCCAATAGATCTGGCCGTAGTACATCAGGCCGTGGCATGTGTTCTGATAGGTTTTTGCGTCTTGATACACCACATGCTATATTACAGCCCGTCTATGGGTTTAGACGAAACCGGCAATCAATCATGCGTCAGACATGATGCCGCAGATAACGACAGGGATGAAAAAGGACATGACGATCAAAGGCAGCCCGCTAACGCAGGTGGATGAAGCGCGACATAGTCACATAGATTATGATCAGTATTTTTCCCGCGCACTAAGCCAACTCAGGGCAGAAGGCCGTTACCGCTTCTTCAATGACCTTCAACGCCATGCAGGGCAATTCCCGGTGGCGCACAGTCATTCTTACGAGAAAGATATCGTGATCTGGTGCTCCAATGATTATCTTGGCATGGGACAACACCCGGTCGTCACCGGCGCCATGAAAGAGGCCATTGATGCGATGGGTGCCGGCGCAGGCGGTACACGCAATATTTCCGGCACGCATCACGCCATTACTGCGCTGGAGGATACACTTTCTGAACTGCATCATAAAGAGGCCGCGCTGGCATTTACCTCCGGCTACATCGCCAATGAAGCGACACTGAGCACCCTGCCTACCATTTTAAAGGATTGTGTGGTCTTCTCGGATGTGTGCAACCATGCCTCCATGATTCACGGCATCCGCTATAGCGGTGCTGAGAAAAAGATTTTCCGCCATAATGATCTGGCGCATCTGCGTGAGCTTCTGGAAGCGACGGATATTAACCGTCCTAAAATTATTGCTTTTGAATCTGTTTACTCAATGGATGGCGACATCGGCCCTATTGAAGCGATCTGTGATCTGGCAGAAGAATTTAACGCACTCACCTATCTGGATGAGGTGCATGCGGTAGGCATGTATGGGCCACACGGCGCAGGTATCGCCGAGCGAGACGGCCTGTCTGACCGGGTCGACATTATTCAGGGAACGCTGGCCAAGGCTTACGGCGTGATGGGGGGCTACATTACCGGCTCTCAGCATCTTATTGATGCCATCCGCAGCTATGCCCCCGGCTTTATCTTTACGACCACACTGCCCCCTGCCCTTGCTGCCGGGGCCAATGCGAGCATTCGTCATCTGATGGAAAGCGCAGATGAACGCGTACAGCAACAGCAGAATGTGACTAAACTTAAAGCACGCCTGAGCGCTAATGGCATCCCCCTGATTCCGACCGAGACACATATCCTGCCCGTGCTGGTAGGTGACCCCGTATTGTGTAAAGCCGCCTCCGATATGCTAATTGAAGATTTCAGTATTTACGTGCAGCCGATCAATTTCCCGACTGTACCTCGTGGTACGGAGCGTCTGCGCATTACCCCCACCCCGCTGCATACGGACGCCATGATGGACGCACTGGTTGACGCACTGGATACGGTCCTTACCCGCCTCAAACTGCGGCGTAACGGCTAGACAGCCTTCTATTTGTCACAAACAATTAACACTAATTAATAAATGTGGCGATATAATACGCATTTCAGTGTGAAGCTGCGTGGTTGGTTATGTCTGAAGATGAAGAACGTAATGAGCACTTTATAGACAGGGTGCTGGATTCACTTCCGGCAGATGGGCTTGAGCCGCCACGCCATAAAATACCCAGCACCATCGTCGATGAATTACAGGTAGGCTTGCTGCGTGAAAATCACGATCTTACATTCGCCATGAATGTACTGGAAGGCGGGCCGTACCCACTACCGGACAAACCCGTACGTGCCATTAAGTCATTTAAAACATTTCTGAAGGAATTTGATAGAGCGTATGAGAAGACTTTACTTAGCATGACCCCGGAGGGGAGGAACAATATGGTCCCGCACGGCCTGTTGCTGCGTATGGATTCGCAGTCTTGTCCCCTGGGATGCCATAAGCACATTAAGAGAAGCCCGCCGGGATGCAGGGAAAGCATTAAACCCGGTTGCCGCCAGCATATATCAGGAAGAGGCGAACTCCTTTACGAGTCGTCCTCTCTATCAGAATATGAATGTGATTGATCAGGCCGCCGTTGATACCGCACAACAGAATGCACTGAAGCAATGTGTATTGCTGGACTATGTGATTCATACGTTTGAGACCCGCCTGCCACTGCTAAGCGAAGCAACTGAGGCATCTCTACCCAATGGCAGGTATGCTCATGAGATCACGCTAACTCCGAGACAATTGGATGCACTCGGGAAAGACAACAGGCTGCGAACGGCCTTGCAGCTGTTATCCTCTGACCTTGCCCATGTAGACCCGGCCATGAAAGAAACAGCTGGCTCCCTTTACGCGTTTTATGATGATTTAATCTTACGGCGCGTTCAGGGGTCAATGGATCAGTTTACCTCTGAGCCGACCAAACGCTTCGCTGAGAATATCGCCGTGACATTACAGGCCGAAGAGTTTCCCAAAGAAACAATACAAAGAATGCAGGATATACGATCCAGACTGTTTTTGTCACTTCCCCAGGATGCACGGCGCTTTGTGCTTGTGCAAAATCTGGCCACCGGAAACATACCCAGCGAGAAAATGCTGGATCAACTCCAAAAACGCGACTACCCGCTGGATGTTTTTGAAAAAGCAGCGGCCTGCTGCCTGATAGATGTAGTCAGCAAACATCTGCAAAGGCACATACCAGCCACCCGTGATACTGCTGCACACAGCCGTTAAGCAACCATACAACAAAAAAGCCCGGAGCAACTGCCCCGGGCTTGTATGTAGATATGCAGCCGTAATTTATGCTGCGAACGTCTTGCTCAGGCGCTTGGAGGTTTCCGCCACGCGCTCATTGATTGGCTCAGACGCCTTGGATGCCATTTTGAATGTCATCTCAGAAATCTTGGCCGTCTCATTAAAGATATTATCAATGTTGGCTTTCATTGCTTTGCTTTGCAGCTCGAACACATCATTGATCGTGCGGCAGGCAAATGCCTTCTTGGAAAGCTCAATGTTTTTGGAGAAGAGGTCGTTGGTGAACTCAAAGATTTCTTCACTGACGGCCTTTGACATATCGGCAGCAATGTTGCCGCTTTCAACGCACGCTTCCAGATTGTCCTGACTGATGGACACCACCTCGTTGATGGAACGTGTTGCCGCATCCGCAGACTTGGCTAATTGGTCCGCACCATCCTTACCAAAACCAAATGCTTTTTCGGAGAGTTTTTTAGCATCACTTGCAGTGGATGCACCGAAGAAACTCTGGAAGGCTTCGGTACCCATTTGCAGGAACTGATCAGCTGCCTGCTTGGTGCCTTTGGCAGCCGGAGCAAATGCTGGCTTCTTAGTTCCCCAAACGCTCCCGGTTGCTTTCTTAGCGGCCGGCTTTCTTGAAGCCGCCGTTTTACGCGCCGTTGTCTTACGAGCAGGTGACTTCCGTGCCGTCGTTTTACGAGCAGTGGTTTTCTTCGCTGCTGTCTTCTTTGGTGCAGCTTTTTTAGCAGCCGGTTTTTTAGCGGCAGCCTTTTTGGGTGCTACTTTTTTAGCTGCAGGTGTGCTGCTGCCTGAAGAAGCAGGCGCAGGTGATGCACTTGCGCCGGCAGGTTTTACTGCTGCTACGGACGATGCACCTGCGGGTTTTACTGCAGCTATAACGGGGCTGTTTGGTTTATTCTGATCCATGGTTATTCTCCTGTTTCCAATTGCGTGTAGACGGTCTACGTGGCGTTATATTCTGAGCGCATTTTTTTGCGCTGCAAAAAGTATAATAATGCGATTCACCGTTCAGTCAAGTTTTGCTGCAACACTCTCATCAGATGATATAGTTTTTATATACTCTTATCGTGTATTCTTACATCATCCATTCACGCAACCGTTCCAGGTGATCGAAGTTGTTATACTCCGGCGCAATATTCGGGTCAGGGCAGACAAGGTAGCGTGCATCAGGACGCATAAAATATGAAAGCACATTCGCAACACCTTCCTGTGTCGAAGCAATGTAATCATCATCGCTACCTGTTTTGCCAAACAGTCCCTGTACCATCTCATGCCGATCGGAGCCACTCAGCTTCCAGTATTCCGGTATGTTCAGTTCGCCCGGTTGCCCGGCCAGAATCCAGGCTTCCAGCAACAACTGACAGGCAACACCACGCTTTACATCAGCCACATTCGGGATGCCTCCCGTCTTATAATCTACAATGATCTGTGAACCATTTGCATAGACCTCCAGACGATCCACCCGCGCCCGTATGGAAATATCACGACCTTCCGGACGAAGTGGCCGCTCTATATCCTTTTCACTTTCCACACGTACCATACCTGCATCACGACGCACTGTATCTTCATGTATACAGGCCTGTGCAATCACCTCAAATCGTGGCCACCAGAATGCTTCTACTGTTACATGATGAAAATGATCCTGCAGCGTCTCGCGCCCCTCCTGTAGCAGTATGTTCAGTGCATCCGCGGGGAGCGTATCCGGGTAGCGCGTATAAAAACGTCTCAACGCTTCATGTACTGCTACACCGAACTCTGACACACTCAGATCTGCATCCAGCGCCTCCAGTGGATACAATTCGAGTATTTTCATGGCATAAAACTGATACGGGTCGCGCATCAGCTTTTCAATATGTGTAACGTAATAGGTGGTGGGTTTATAAGCAGCCGGTACACATGGTTGTGGTTCCTCCAGCGGCTCAAATTCTTTAGAAGAAAATAACTGCCTGCCCCATGCAGCCCACGGCCCGCCGGATGCCTGCACCGCCTCCTCACCAATCACCGCTTCCAGACGTAGCCAGAACCGTGAAGGGATGCTTGGCGCGCCCTCCGCTTTCACTGCACGCGTTATCATCACCTCGGGTGCCATGCATAACATTGCCATGTCATGAGCAGACTGCCCCACATGCGTATCGGCGTTTGGCAGCCCCAGCTGCATGCGCATGCGATCATTCAGCCATGCATCTGCCGGGGTATCGGATGGCCACACGCCCTCATTCAGCCCCCCCAATATCATAACATCCGCCAGTTGCAGACGCGCCTCTATAGGGCTGAGTATTTTCAGGCGTGGATGCCCACCGTAAGGCGGCTGATACATTACCGGGGCAAGCATGCTGCTCAGCACCCCGGCATAAGACATGGCATTGACGCGCCCCAGCACCTGAGCCTCCGCCAGCAAACCTGAGAGCATTGTATGCAGCGCATGCCCCTCATGACTTTCCCATAGCCCATCATCTTTTTCGTCATTACTAAGAGCCAGTTGCTCAGCAACGTGTATATGCTCCTGCAACATATCCTGGAATGGAAGCTCCGGTTTTTCAAATGCGGTAAGATGGTTTAACAGCTTATCCATGATGCGCTGTAATGATGCAAGTAACTGTGCCGCCTCCGGTGATACTTTCTCATGAACAATGGCACGCTCATATAGCCCCTGCAATCCACCGGGCGGACGGAGACCACGCAGCAGATGCACTTCAATCTCTCGTGAAAGCCTCCTTATCTCCGCCGGGTTTTTACCTATGCGACATAATGGATGACGCAGCAAGGCCAATAGAGGCACCGGTGCCGCGTCTAATGCCGCACATTCTATGATGAGCTGGAAGAACACTGCCGGAGCCGTTTCTGTCAGCGCTCTGCCAGATGAGTCATCCACCTCTATCCCGTACATAGACAGCATGCCACTTACCCGTCTGGCAAGCGCACGGTCGGGCGTTACATACATCGCATTATGCCCGGGGTTTTCCAGTACCTGCCGCATGCGTAGCGCAATCGCCGCCGCTTCGTGATCCTGTGTGTAACATGCCACGCACTCCACACCGTCCATGCCCGCTTTCATAACTTCGTGATCTGCTTCAGCCCAGCGATGCGTGACACCTGGCGGCAGCATAACCGTTCTCAGTAGTTCTTCCCGCTCGGGGCGCTTACCCTCACGCCCGACCAACGCTTCTACATCTGCGGGGTGTAGCTTCATACGCGCAAGTAGCTGGCGCAACATATATTGTGGATGTGTAGGGCCTATCGCATTCCATGCCACATCATCCATCCTGGTATCCAGCCCGGCCAGTACCACCTCACCCTGTGCAAGACAGGCAATCACTTCCAGCAATTCTGCAGTAGCCGGGATACTCCCCGTACTACCTGCAGCAATGACCGGGTGCTCAGGAGGGTGTTCTCTCCAGTAGTGCGCCAGCTGAAACAGCATAATGTCCTGACAGGCAACCATGCTTCTGACTCCCAGTCGGCGTTCTTCTTCCGGCCACTGCTCTATAATAACATGCAGAAAATCGAGCGTAATCTGCCAGTGCTCTGCGAACTCTTCTTCATCAACCAGTGTGGCCAGACGATCAAGCGGCATGCGGTAACGTGCAAAATCATCCATCAGCGCAGATAGCGACTCCGCCAGTGTCAGCGCATGCTCCAGCGATGCGATCAGTGGCACCGCATCCTGCTGTGCACGATCATAGATAAACCGGGCAAGACGCATCGCCCGATGCTGCGTGGAGATAGCCTCCGGTATCACCGCATCCGTAGTGGCGTAGAGCGCCGGTGCCATCAGCACGTCCGTGTCGATATCCCCCAGCGGATAAATACGGGGCAGCAAAAGCGGTGTACCTCCATTCACCTCAAGGAACATCTCACGCATCGTGAGACAGGCACGACGCGTGGGCAGCAATAATAATACACTCGACAACGCTTCCCCTGTGCCATAGCGCTGCACCAACTCCTCCGCCAGCACCTTCAGGAACGGCAGCGAAGACGGGATTGTTTTCACATGTAACGTACTCATGTGCTTACTGAAGACGCTCTGCATAAAAAAGTAAAGCCTTCACTATATGTTAACGGCTGTCAGGTAGAAATAAGCTCTGTATTCATGTAAAGTATGACTTCTCATAACCATCCACATACGCGCTTCCTATGACCGAATTACTGATTGATATTCCCGACCCTACAGACAGTCTGCGCCGTGAACTGCGTGTGATATGGGCCGCTCATAAAGCTGTGGGGCTGGATGGCTATATGTCCGTCTATACAATTAAAGGTCAGGAACCATGGCGTTCTCAGGACGAAAATGAGATCTTCTGGTTTGGTTCTTCCGATCAGGACATCGAAGACATTATTCAGAAGATCAAGGAGTTCTATAATGACGGACAGCTCCCCAATACCACGTTACTGCTGAACCCGATTGTTCATGAACGCACGGAAGCACAGGATTATCTGCCGCTTGGTAGCGGTGTGTTCTGGGGGCTGGCCCTGACGCTGGGTATTGCCCAGATGACCGATGACCAGCAGCAGCGCATTGGCTGGGTGGGTGCAATGAACAGCCGCATGCATCGCGGTGACAATGAAGATGCCGGGCTTAAGATGCTGGCCTTCTCCGATAAAAAGCTGGAGGTGAATGAAGATGGCAGAACCGTTGCCGGATGCCGTGACCTGTATGAGCTGACCGATATTCAAAGTGACCCGTACTGGTCATACTACCCGCTTTCCAACATGAACTATCTCTGCCTGCACGGGATTTACAACCATACGCATTTCAACGATCTTCTGCCGGAAGATGAGCGCGAGCTTGCCCCGGAAGAGCTGGTGAAAAAACATCAGGTGGATGTGCAGAAAGCCATTGATTCTAATCAGTGCTGGAACGCCTATGACCGTCACCATACGCTCTATGTACGCTTTGGGCAGGACCCGGCGGATATTGCACATAACAACCGCTTCTTTAACCTGTGCGCGCGTGACCTCTTCCTGTTTGACCGTACCGGCCCCATGCGCGCCGGGTCAGATGAAACGTTTGAATTCGTGGTGCCCGGCTTTATTCCTCGTGGCGCGGTAACACTACTGGCGGCGGCAGGTGGTTGCGGAAAGTCCTCCGCCGCGCACCAGCTCTGCGTGCTGGCCTCGATGGACTACGGCGAAGACGAAGCCCCGGAAACCTGGCTGGGACAACCCATCAATAAGGACGCATGCAAAGGTATCTGCGTCTACTTCTCCGGGGAGGACGGACCCGCGATTATTAACGCACGCGGCAAGCTGTTTGACCCGGAAGGCCGCGCGCATCGCCTGCAATTCCACCGCACGGAATTTCAGGATGAGGACATCCCCTTCTCCGAATATCTGCGCCGCCTGCATAAAATGCCGGATGTGAGTATCGTGGTGATTGACCCGGCGCGGAAATACCTGGACGGGGACGAGGATGACTCCGAGTGCGTGAGTGACTTCTTTGAGGCCATCGAGGAATTTGCCATTCGCAAACAGGCGGCCATGGTGGTCGTCCACCACCTGCAAAAAGGCGCCAAACCACAAAGTGCCGCCGAAGTGCGGGAAGAACTGCGCGGCTCACAGGTATTTATTGACCGGGCACGTGTGGTGCTGGGGATGTATCGTAACGAGAAGCATACCGCCGTGGGTCTGGCCAAAACCAATATCCCGCCTTCACTGGGCATGGTACTGGATGAGCGCATCTTCGTGCGGAACCCCAAAAACCTGAAACTGATCTGGCTGCCGGGTGAAGAAGGCACGAAAAAACAATTCCTTAGCGATGAAGAGATTGAGCAGATCGAAGCGGAAGCAGAGCTGCGCCAGATTCAGATGCAAAATGAGCAGGAACAGGCCGCCAAAGGGGACGATGCCGGGGCGTAATATTGCCTGCAGGCGCTAAACTACGGGGTTTTCAGGCGTTTCCACCCCGGTTTCATAAAAAAGACGCATAAAAGTCATCATTTTGTCATATTCCTGCGCTACACTGGGAACGTGGAAAAATTTATAAAGCAGAGTCAGTGATATGAGCGATTTCTTTAGAGACCTGAGACGAACCGTTGGAGACATAAGAGGCACGGTACGGAGTGGCACAAGAATTTTTACGGATGTCACTGGAGTCGCAAAACGCGGCAACAGGGATCTGAATGATCTTGGCGTTGATGATGCAAAAAGTGAATTTCAGGAAACCCGTTACGGTGCACGTACCATCCGGGAAGAAAATAATGGTATTCGCTATATGACTGAACAGGAGCGTCTGATCACGGAATTGCAGCAGGCCAGAAATCATTATGGCGGTATACGGGAAAATATGGCGGGTGCAGCGGCGAGTGCCGGCGTTGCCCGCAGCTCTTCCGGAGGTGGTAGTATTGAGTTTCCCGATGAGGTGACAGATCAGCTACGCAATACCCCGGCGGTGAAAGCCTATTTTGAACGTCAGGGAAAAGACAGCACTGATAATGGATATTTAAATGGTTATGTCCTTGGTATAGGACAGGATGTCAGCGACAAGGACATTCAGAATGCCTGGGTGGAAATACTGCAGAGCACTAACGGGCGTCAGCTTTCTGCTGCAGAAATCGGCCACCTCACCGGCAGGCAGCTGGCCATGCAGGATCAGGGAATAGCAAGCCCGGCACAGTCTTCGCAGCAACCTACCGTCACGATTAGCGGTCAACCGGCGGCAACACAACAGCAGGCACCACGCCAGCAGCAGCCGGGGCAACAGCCTGCATCCGGGCGTGTTATGCCGGCATCGCTGGCAAACTCACCCAGCGTGACCTCTGGCAGAGGCTTTCATCAACAGTCATCCGGAAGCTATACCCAGGATCGCGGCGAAATTAAAGCCCTGCAAAGCATGATGAATCTGGTGGCCAAGAATAACAACATTCAACAAACCAGAACAGATGGCATGTACGGGCCGGATACAGGGCGGCTGGTAAATCAGCTACGCCGCGAATGGGGTATGGACAGCGGCTCACATGGTCGTGCAGATGCGTCATTCCTCAATCGCCTGCAACAGGAAGTAGGCCGCATGCATCAGCAGGGCGCAGTTATCAGTGGCGGACAGGATGTGGATACCGTCTCCGCTCCGGCAACCGCGCAACAGGGCCAGACCCCGGCACATGCAAGGCAGTAAGCATAGCTGATATTCTATCATGTATAAAAGCCGCCCCATCGCCGGGCGGTTTTTTTTCGTATACACGATATTTTTCTTCTTCCGGGCCACCTCTTTCCTTGATTTAACATGAGAATCTGCTAGAAACCGCCTGAATTGGCATAGTTCCTGCTTATATCTAGTCGCTGCAACGCTGCGTAGAAAAACGCACGATACAATAACAATAATTTAGTGAAAAGGTTGAGCCAATGCAGAAAAATATGGAACTTAAAGAGGCAAGTATGCAGTACGGATCACTTCCACGGATGGCCACAGGCTACGATAAAATGGGTAAGCCGCGTCGTAATTTCCTTGAAGAAGCTTTCTCCCTGCCGATGGCGGGTAAAAAGGGCAAGCTGCCGGATCGTATTGCCATGCTCGGCATCCCCGAGGATGAGCTGTCAGAATCCGTGATACTCGCCATCTCCGCCCTGTTTGAGAAAATGGATGATATGGGGCTGGAGCTTTCACAGGCGAAAGAGCAGCTGGGTGAGCTGGAATCGCTGGTGGATGTGGATACACTGGCCCCCATCCCCAACCGCCGCGCCTTTATGCGCCGCCTGCACTGGGTGATTTCCATGCTGGAGCGCTATAACCACCCGTCCAGCATCGTGTATTTTGACCTGAATAACTTCAAGCAGGTCAATGATACCTATGGCCACGCAGCCGGAGATATGGCGATTCGCCATGTTGCCGATATTCTCAACAACGCCAAGCGTGAGTCGGATTTTCTGGCGCGTCTTGGTGGCGATGAGTTTGCCGTCATCATGTATTACGCTGATGAGGCCGTTGCCAGGAAACGTGGTCAGGAGATCGGCAGCAAAATTGCGTCCACCCCTTTCCTCTTTAATGGCCAGCCGCTGCATATCACCTCGTCCGTTGGCTTCCACGCCATCAAAAAGGGCGAGACGGCAGAGCAGGCACTGCATGCGGCGGATCAGTCCATGTTTGAGGACAAGCGCACCCGTTCCAAGGGCCTGAGCGAAGTCAACGCGTAACGACATCTTCCACAGCACGATAAACGCTTCCTATACATAATATAGGAGGATCGGTCTTGCGCAGGCGTTGCAATTCCATTACTTTACCTGCTATGAAAATTGCCATCCTGAACGAGACCTTCCCACATGAAAATCGTGTTGCGGCAACGCCCGACACGGTAAAGCGCTTCATAGACCTTGGTGCTGACGTCTGCATACAAAGTGGCGCAGGCGAAGGGGCGGATATTTCCGATGCAGCTTACATTGATGCCAGAGCCGATACGGCCAATACCGCAGATCAGTGCGTTAAAAACGCAGATATCGTATTGTGCGTGCGCCCTCCCGAGAAACCTGTTCTGAGTGCACTGAAAAAAGGGGCGTTGCTGGTCGGTATGCTGGCCCCTTACGAAAAAACTTCAGCCATGACGGCGTATGCTGACGCAGGCATCGCCGCATTTGCACTGGAGTTGCTGCCGCGCATTTCCCGTGCGCAATCGATGGATGTACTGTCATCACAAAGCAATCTGGCGGGCTACCGTGCCGTCATTGATGCCGTGGCAGAGCTGGGTAAGGTGCTGCCTATGATGATGACGGCAGCAGGCACGATCCGCTCCGCCAAGGTACTGATTCTGGGAGCCGGAGTAGCCGGATTGCAGGCCATTGCTACGGCAAGACGGCTGGGCGGCGTGGTTTCTGCCTTTGATGTACGCCCCGCTGTGAAAGAACAGGTGGAGTCACTCGGTGCAACATTCGTAGAAGTACCAGCAGACGATAAAGATGCAGAAACTTCCGGCGGCTATGCCCGTGAGATGAGTGAGGCCTATAAGCAAAAGCAGGCAGAGTTAATTGCAAAGACGGCGGCCTCTCAGGATATTATCATTACCACCGCGCTGATTCCCGGTAAACCCGCGCCGCTGCTGATTGATAAAACCACGCTGGAAGCTATGAAACCCGGTGCAGTGATCGTAGACCTTGCGGCGTCTGCGGGTGGCAATACTGCGGTAACAAAACCTGACAAAACCGTGGAGCATTTTGGTGTAAAGGTCATGGGGCCCACCAACCTGCCGGGTAAAATTGCTGCTGATGCCAGCGCGCTCTATGCCCGCAACCTATTCAATTTTGTTTCCACATTGCTGATTGAAAAAAAGAAACCGCAGGTCAGTTGGGATGACGAACTGGTGAAAGGCACGTGCCTGAGCAAAGACGGGAAGATCGTTCATCCGCAATTTACCAGGGCAGCCCCCAAGAAAAAGCCCGCAGCCAAAAAACCTGCTGCGCCCCGAAAAACGACAGCAGCGAAGAAACCGGCTACCACCAAAAAGACAGCGGCGGCAAAAAAACCAGCGGCTGCTCCAAAGAAATCTGCTGTGGCAGCCAAGAAACCATCGACAGCAACAAAGAAACCTGCGGCAAAGCCTGCAAAGAAGGAAGGTTCTGATGGCTAATCTGGATGAAATTTCACGGCGACTGGAAGCCATTGTTGAAGAAGCCACACAACTCACGCAGGAGACCGAGGCTCTTCAGGTACAGCTACAGCATGGTGCCGGGGTCGACCCGTTTATCTTTGGCCTTACTGCTTTCGTCCTTGCCTGTTTTGTCGGCTATTATGTCGTCTGGCGCGTGACCCCTGCCCTGCACACCCCATTGATGAGCGTGACCAATGCCATTTCCGGCATCATTATTCTCGGTGCGATTATTGCCATCGGCCCTTCTGAAGGCAGCGGTTTCTCGCGTTTGCTCGGATTTCTGGCTGTTGCTCTTGCTTCCGTCAATATCTTCGGCGGCTTTCTGGTCACCCAGCGCATGCTCGAGATGTATAAGAAAAAAGAACCCAGGCAGGAACCCTAAATGAGCACAACCGCCGCTATTTTATACCTGATTGCCTCCGTCTGCTTTATTCTGGCGCTCAGAGGGTTGTCATCGCCGAAAACCGCTCGTAACGGCAACCTGTACGGTATGGTGGGGATGGCCATCGCCATTGTTACCACCCTCTTTCACCCGGTTGTAGATACGTATTTCTGGATGCTGCTGGCCATTGCTGGTGGTGGTACCGTAGGTGCTACGATTGCACGGCGCATCCCCATGACGTCGATGCCCCAACTGGTAGCAGCGTTTCACTCACTGGTCGGTCTGGCGGCTGTCTTCATTGCAACCGCCGCCCTGTGGTCACCGGAAAATTACGGGATCGGCATTCGAGGTAATATTCAGCTTGGCAGCCTTATCGAGATGTCACTGGGTACGATTATCGGGGCCATCACCTTCTCCGGCTCAGTAATCGCGTATGGAAAATTGCAGGGAAAACTGAAAAGTGCCCCGATACGCTTCTCTGGTCAGCACCAGCTGAATGCGCTGATCGGGATTGCGATTATTGTACTGATGATTATTTTCTGTGCCACGGAATATAAATTTGTCTTTTTGTTGATGACGCTTCTGGCCTTTGCGCTGGGCGTATTACTGATTATCCCGATCGGTGGCGCGGACATGCCGGTGGTGGTCTCCATGCTGAACTCGTATTCCGGCTGGGCAGCGGCA
>CAYMGS010000017.1:0-933 GCA_964390025.1 uncultured Rickettsiales bacterium
TACCAATATGATAAGTAACAACTCATGTCAATCAATTAGTGTCAACACGCCCTAGCTTAACTCTTCAATCTGCTGATCTGTCAGGTTTCCGGGAACCAGCAACACCGGTATTAACAGGGATTCCCCCATCTGGGTAGAAAGCCATGCGATCAGACGCCCGCGTTTTGAACCTCCGGGTGTCACTCCCAGCACCAGCATATGCGCATCGCAATCTTCTATAGCAGCTTTGAGAATTTCTTCTCCCACCTTGCCTTCTCTAAGCAGAATAGACGGTGTAATACCCGCAATCTCATGCGCTTCCTCGCATAAGGCCTGCACCATAGCCTCTGCTGCATCCCGGGCCTCTGTACGCATCGCTTCTGCAATGCCAAGCAATGCATCACCCTCGGGCGGCTCCATAATATGCAGCATATCCACCAGGCCCTCGCTTTTCTTCGCTTTAATGCAGGCGAAGCGCAAAGCCACACGAGATGCCTCTGCCTTATCCACACATACGAGGAACTTTGTCGGGGGTGCCATACGCTCTGACTGCACCACTCCCTGTATCTGCATACCGGGTTGTTGATTCTCTTCCGTGTGCTCCATATCGCTCATAGTAGTCTGATCTTTCTGATTTTCCCAGCGTTTTTATATACGCTTAAAGAGTGCACTGGCACCCCACCCAAACACCAGCGCCAATAAAATTGCTGTCACCCCGTACAGGTAACTACGTTCATGCGCACTCTCATAGACAAATGCATCCAGCCCGCTTTTTTGCACCTGAATTGGCATCATTTGCATCCCGATCAACTCCCCGTCACTAAACAGGTAGACCTCTGCCGTATAAACACCACGGGGCATGTTATCCGGGAAGGGGATAGCTGTTTTGAACAATGTCTCTCCGATAAACTTTACCTCACCCGGCGCACGGTTATAAAGCTTCTCGCTCCTGAG
>CAYMGS010000017.1:943-14702 GCA_964390025.1 uncultured Rickettsiales bacterium
AGATAGCGCAGCAATGCATGAGCGTATTCCTGCTTACGGCTCTCACGCTCAACATTGATCATTGTCCCGTCCAGATTGGGATACAGGGGGCGTATTGCCTCACTGTAACCAATACCCAGCGCCTTGAAATACACGCTCTTCTCTATTTCTTCAAACGGACGGGATGATGCCAGCGCATAAAAGCCGGGCACATAATCATATTTTTCTTTCTCACGGTTGATCCACAGCCCCCAGACTTTTTCCTTTTTCCGGACCGTCACCTTATGCTCAGGACCGCGCACCACTACCATGATATCCCCCGGTTCAGCGCGGGCACCAAACAGCATCAGCTCGGTACCCTCGAAGGCCGTATGAATGGTAATAGAGTGACTGGATATGTCGGACACCAGCGGCTTGGCATCTGCCTGCCCCACCCCTATTAGTAGACCTAGTAGACAGAGAAGCCACCTCATGACATGGGTTCCATCACCACGGTATAGAGGTCTTCAGGTTGTGTTAGCAGCCCCATACCCAGCTTGACGGCCACTCCGAGTACAATCAATGCTAATAAACCACGCAGATATTCGGTCTTTAGCTTAGTACCCAGCCGGATACCCACCTGCGCCCCGATCACGGCGCCGGTAAGCAGTAATAATGCCAGCAGAATGTCCACCGTTTGTGTATTCACGGCGTGAAGAAACGTGACGTTGGCGGAAACAAATGTCACCTGAAACAGAGATGTACCTACTACCATGGACGCAGGCATACCCAGAATATAGATCATGGCCGGAATCATAAAGAAGCCTCCGCCAATACCCATGATAGAGACCAGCACCCCGATTAAAAAACCAATAATGATCGGGATAATCAGGCTCATCTCCAGTTGTGAGCGTGCGAAATGCATTTTAAATGGTAACCAACCCAGCCATTTTCTACGTCCTGCCTTGCTCACATTCTTTTTCTTACGAGCGCCAGAGCCAACCATGGCGCGCGAGCTTTCGGCCATCATCATGGAACCAATGAGCGTCAGGAAGCCAACATAACACAGCGAAATCACCAGATCGATCTGCCCGACACGTTTGAGCAGTGTAAAGATCCATACTCCAACCCCGGAGCCCGCCAGACCCCCTGCCAGCAACAGCACACCCATCTGGAAGTCCACACTGCCTTTACGCCAGTGTGTCATGAACCCGGAAACGGACGCGGCAATGATCTGGTTACTGGACGAGGCCACCGCCACCGCAGGTGGCACTCCGATAAAAATCAGCAATGGTGTCATCAGGAACCCACCACCAATCCCAAACATACCGGACAGGATACCGGTCAGCCCACCCAAAATCAGGATGGTAAACGCATCAACAGAGAGCTCGGCGATCGGCAGGTATATTTGCATACCCCGTGTTTTCTCCCCTAATCAGCAATCATGTGAACAGAAAAATACTGGCGAATACCGCGCTCAAGCTGAGCATCCAGCCGACGCAGCATCTCGCGCACCATATCTGCTTCAAACTCCATTTCTTCCGAACGCGACGCTTTTTCCATGATCTCCCGCGTCATCTCAACGCGTGCCTCAACACGCCCTGTCGAGATGGCGTGCCCATCCTTATACAGACGGAGCTCCACCTCCAGAACACCGTCATAGCGGCTTGCAGGCTCTTTGGTCAGTGCTCCGCTTAACCCTTGCTTCACCGGCAACGCTGTTTTGGTAGCGCCTGCATCCTTAATCACCACCTCCAGTACACCTTCCTGACCCATGGCGCGCAGGCGGTCACGCTTCCATATCCCAACCCCTTCCGCAGGCGAGGTCGGCATTTCCATTTCCACATGATTGCTACCCGTGGGCTGATACTCGTTACGCAGCCTGATGTCGGCCACATCGAATACCAGCTCAGGTTTATCGTGGAAACCAGGCGGGGCCAGATTCGCCGTACGTGGTGCAGGAATACAGGCAACCAGCATCATCAGACAGCATAGAGCAAGCGGCCATGCGCGATACGAAATAGAAGCACTCATGATAGACCTTACAGAGAGAATGAACGTGGAGCCACTATAGCGTACCCCGTTGCTTAATCAAGCGCCTGCAACCGCTCAATCAGTGGAATGCCGGGAGTAGCGTCAGGAGGCTTAATATAGAGAGGCGCGGCAGGAAGGGAGGGTATATCAGATGCCGCCATCTGTGTGAGCAATACAGCATTCTGTGCCACATCATGCATCCTGCATGTCATACCTTCCAGATCGCTTAGTGTACTAACGACCACATCGCTCTCCTCCAGCCATTCAGGAAGTGTATCGCGGGCAATCATATCCGGCTCCCCACTGATCACACCTTCCTCCGCGAAACGCTGTACAAACAGATACCCACGGCCAGCGGGCAACACCGCAACACAGGGCTTCCCGGATTCTCGTGCCCCATACGCCATGATCTGCAAAGTAGAGTACCCCACGACCGGCAGCTCCGCTGCATAGGCAATACCACGCGCTGTAGCCAGCCCGATACGGATCGCGGTAAAGCCGCCAGGCCCCACGGCACAGGCGATACCGGAAAGCCGGGCATAGTCCGTTTTTGCATTCCGTAACAGTGCTTCAATCCATGGCACAAGCTGTGCCGCCTGCTGTGAACGTTCGGCGTAATGGGCCTGCGCCAGTATGGATTCTCCGGCACGTAGTGCCAGACTGGTCTGACCCAGTGCTGTATCCACGCCCAGAATATATGAATCAGTTATAGTCATGGCACCCTGCCTAACCTAAGATGAACATCATCGCAAGTCAGGAGCTACCTATGACCCGTACCTGCCTCCCCTGCCGCAAAGGTGATCCGGCCCTCACCCCGGATGAACGCCAACGCCACCTTGCCACATTAGCGGACTGGCACCTCAATGCAGACAATACCGCCATCACGCGTGAGGTAACGTTCAGCAATTTCAGGGATGCGCTGGCGTTTGTCACCGCGTTGTCGGCCATAGCAGAAGAAGAAAACCATCACCCGGATATTGCGTTTGGATGGGGGTATGCGCGCATAACGTTTACCACCCATGCCATCGGCGGTTTGCACATGAACGATATCATCATGGCCCGACACACAGATGCAATAATTCCATCCGGGACTTGACGAAACGGATCGAAGTCGCTAGCCATAGTAGCTACTTACAAGAACCACAGAGTTCAAAACAGTACAAAACCCAGTTTATACTCACGAGGCAGCAATGAAATATATGGCAGCAAAAGAAGCCAAAAACCGTTTTGGCGCATTACTGGATATGGCACAGCGTGAGCCTGTCACCATCCAGAAAAACGGGCGCAACGTCGCCGTACTGATGTCACTGACCGACTATGAGCGCTTTGAGGAAGTTGAAGAAGAGTTCTGGAGCAACCGCTAGATCAACGGCACGTCATACCAGCGGCACATCCTTATATTGCTGCATCCCGGTCAATAGCGGCTCCAGATGTTTTTCATAACGTTTCCACACATCAATCGATGAGGTGTAAATCGGCTGGCGCACCTGCTCATAGCTCGCCGTGGTGACTGCTCGCTTATTACGGTGAAAATCAAGGCAGGCATCTTCCCATTCCAGCCCCAGAAACTTCAGTATGCGTTTTGCCTGCCCTTCCACGTCCGCCACGACATCTTCATACGCAACCTCGATGATCTCATCGTCCCCCAGCACATCAAACCAGTGCTGGCGCAATTTATCGCACAGATCCGTCATGCGCCCGGTCTCATACAGATCGTAGGCATAAGGCACATACCCGCCGAACTGCCGCTTGAAGATGGAAATGGCATTATCCCGTGCATCCCGCCTGCACCAGATGATACGGGCATCAGGCAGGATGGTTTTGATAAACCCGACATGCGCAAAATTCCCCGGCAATTTGTCCGTAATCAGGCGGGCTTTCGGTGCCAGCTTTCCAAGCTGTTCCATGTAATACTGCCCCACCTCTCCCAGCACATGTTCCGGCAGATTCTCCATAAAGGTGGGATAGCGTTTATGCGTATCCCGTTCCAGCCCCATAATAATCTGTGAGATAAACAGACGCTCTCCGCCCCCGTGAATCTCACTGTGCTGGTCCAGAATCTGCTCGACCAGTGTCGTGCCGGAGCGCGGCATACCCAGAATAAACACCGGACGCGTATCTTTATGGCCATGCTTGCGGTGCTCCTTAATCCATTCCTTGCTGAACTGGCGCGCAATCTGGCTGAATTGCATATGGCTGCGGTTAATATCCAGTGTAAAGGTCTGGCGTTTAATAAAGTTAGCGCGCGTCAGATAGTCGAACGAGGCATCATACTCTCCTAGGTCTTCACATATCTTGGCCAGTGCGTATCCAATATGCAGCCGGTCTTCAAACTCCACGGACGCATCGTCGAAAAAGCCCTGCATGGTGTCAAAATGTTTTCCTTTTTCACTCCAGCGATGATCCTGCGCCAGCATGTGATACGCCTGCCCATAGCTCGGTTTGATCGCGATGGTTTTCTCACAGGCGGCAATTTTTTCTTCTTTTTCACCCAGTACACTGTGAATCACGGCAAGATTACACCAGGCATCCGCATTTTTCTCATCCAGATGAATGGCTTTACGGAAGGCTTTCTTAGCGCCGTCATAATCATGCAGGTGATGCAGCCCGCTACCCAGATTACTGTGAAATACAGCATTTTCCGGTTGCAGGCGTACCGCCTTGCGGTAGCACTCCACCGCTTCCCTGAACCGCCCGGCTTCCCGGCACACATTCCCCATATTGCTATGTGCTTCAGCAAAATTCGGCTTCAGGCCCAGTGTCTTTTTAAACAGCTCAATGGATTTATCATACTGCTTCTGCTCACCGGCCAGCATCGCCTGCAGATGCCAGCCATCCACATTGCCCGGAGCGATACGCACAATCTCCTGAAAGCACTGCTCGGCAAAATGCGCATTCCCGGCACGCATATGGGCCACACCCTGCTGCAGCAGCCCCCCGATATGCTGGGTCAGTTTATCCTGCTGTCGCGGCTGAGGCTTAGTGTTCACGTGCATACTCCTGATGAATGATACTGCATAAGCTATAGAGCATGGACTCACGCACCTCAAGCATGGAGCTTGCATCCCATGCTATTTATGGCATGGTACTTGCTAAACCATAATGCTTTTAAACCTTCAGGTGAGCGACCCGAGACGACGATCAGCAACAGGAGATACCCATGACTGCATACAGCTTCACTTCTATTATAGGCACCTCGCAGGCCTTCTCAGCTTCCGGCGACACCCTGACTTTTACCGGCAGTGCCGCCAGTTACAGCTTCACAGAAGATAGCGGCAATCTGGTGATTACGAATAGCAGCAGCCAGTCCGCCACACTCACCGGCGTAACCCTCGCACAGCTGACCGCCAGCAATATGCTGTTCGCAGATTCCTCTAACCTGCTGGTGGGCGACAATACGACCGGCACGACGGACGACGATCTGGCGCAACTCGCGACCGGTGCACTGGATCTTGTCACGGCAGGAGGAGCCAATGTGGATGCTGACAACCTGATCTTCGGTATGGGTGATGGAGACTATATTGCTTTGGGCGCAGGTAATAACGTGATATTTGGCGGCAATGCCATTGCAGACTCTGCAGATGGTTCAGATACGATCGTCATTGACAGCACCGGCACCACCAGCGGCAGCAACCGTATCTATGGTAACGGTGGTAACGACACATTCCTCTTTAACGACCCCACAGGCGCAGCGGCCAGCACCACGGTTTACGGCGGGCTGGGCGCAGATGATTTTGTCATCGGCGCGGCCGCAGGTGACCTTCTCCTGTACGGTAATGCAGGCGTTGATACCGTGCAAGGTGCATCCGCCACGGGCAACATGACCATTTACGGCGGCAATGGTATTGTGGACTCCACCGATGCCGGTGACCTCATCACCAGCGGGCTGGGCAATACCACCGTCTTTGGTAATGCCGGAGATGATGATCTGAATTTTGACGATTTTGCTTCTGGCTCCAGCCAGACATTTTACGCCGGGCTGGGGGACGATACCATTGACGGTGATGTGGGAGGCACAGGCTCATCAGGCACGCTCCTTATATACGGCAATGCCGGGGGCGATACGATCGATGTAACCACACATGCCGGGGCTGTTACCGTGTACGGCGGCAATGGTCTTGTGGATACGTCGGATGGAGCGGATACCATCACCATCGGTACGGGCAACACCAACCATGACGCCACCGTGATTAGTAATGCCGGGGCGGATAGCATTACCAGTTCAGCAGGGCTGGCATCCGGCGAAACACTGCTGATTTACGCCGGAGCGGGAGCAGATACCATCACCATCAGTGGCGCACGCAGTGTCAGCAGTTCCCTGACTGTTTACGGCAATGGCGACAATGATACATTTGCGCTGGACGACTCTGCCTTAACGGAAGACGCCACCACAACTTTCGGCGATTTTGAGGAAGAGGATATATTGCAGGTAACGCTGGACGGCGGCACCGCAACTGACCTGACAGTCACCGGTCTGGGTGCCAGTGTCACGTTTGATAATACTGCGGCAAACGGTAAGTATGTATTCAGCAATTACACGGGCAATTTCACTGCCACCAACCTGGTGTTCAGCGATGGTGCCGTACTGCTGACCAATTTTGGTGCCAGCTCTACCAGTCTCAGCGGTACGGTCAATAACGACCAGATCATTACCGGCGCAGAAGGCGATACGGTCAGTGCAGGCGATGGCGCTGATATTATCACCGGTGGCGACGGAGCGGATAGCCTTGATGGCGGCGCAGGTAACGACAGTATTGTCGCCGGGGAAGGCAATGACTCCGTTAATGGCGGAGATGGCGCCAACACCATCAACGGTGGCACCGGCAGCGACCTGATTACCGGTGGCGCGGACGCGGAAACCATCGACGGTAGTAACGGTCATGATACGATTGTCGGTGGACTGGGTGCGGATAATATTACCGGCGGTAGCGAGAACGATACATTCTCCTATGCAGTGGCCGAGGTGGATGTGGTAGCAGGCAATGTTGATACCATCACCGATGCATTTACCGGTTCCGATGTCTTTGCCTTCTCCGATCTCACCGCTTCCAGCCTGCGCGGAGACGGCACAGACTTTGCCTCGGGCAACGGCACATCGGCACAGGCGCTCGGCGCTAATGTCGGTCTCTATGTCGCCACCAATGCCGCCGGTTCCCTGACCGAAGCCGGGATTTACACCGCACTCTCCGGTATTGCAGACGATTTTGCAGCCAGCGATATTATCTACGCCATGGTCAGCGATGGCACCAACGGTGCATTGGTACGGATTACCGAAAGCGCCAATGCCGGCACACTGGTAGCGGTAGACGATACGATGGAGTTTGTTGCCAATCTCTCAGGCGTCACCACCGCCACGCTTTCGGGGCTGGTGCAGGGCAATTTTGCTGACTTTACCTAGAGGCTGAAGTGCCGGGTGATGATGCGGCGATGCAGTCCGTAACCGGGCGCGCATTCACCTTGTCCTGCTGTGGGAAACGACTGGCTTCAAACGCCACCATGGTATAAGGCGGCAGCGTAACCGTCTCACCAGCGCGGTACGCATGCTCTTTGTTTGCGCCGGATGCACCGCTGCTGTCAAACGCCATTTTCCATGCCGTGCCAAGACGTGAGTCTCCCGGAACCGTATACGTGACACTATGATTCGCCGACCCGTTGACAAACACCATCAGGGGGGTATCCCTCAGCACCTCACCGTTTGGTAGCGAACGCCCTGTCTCACCGCTAAGTACAAACCCAAATGCCTTCTCGTTAGGATCACTCCACCGTGCACCGCACATCTCATCGCCGTTAGCGGCCAGCCACGTTATGTCCTTGTCTCCATCCTTTTTTAGGACAGTATAATCAGCATTTGGCTGATCACTGAAACCATGATTTCGCCGCAATGATGGATGGGCTTTCTTGAAGCGGTATGCCACTCCTGAGAAATCCATAATCTCCTGCTGGCGCAGAGCCGGGTTTTCCTTGAGCTTGTCACCCCAAGGAATCCGGGTAACAGGTTCACTTCCCAGATCATACGGGTTGTGATTACCCCCCTGATGATGACCCCGGTCTGAGCCCATCTTGCGCATCACCGCACCCTGCGATACGGCTTCCAGCGCAATGCCAAATGTCTGGCGCCGGAAACGCTCATCATCATCTTGCGCATGGACCGCCACATCTTCCCGGTGATCATAGCCATGCCCGCTTACGGCATCGGCCCCTGCCAGCCCGTCATGCGCCACCGCATATTTCACGAAGTCTCCTACACCGGCAATCACAGAGCTGATGGAAGAAGCATTAATCCCTTCCGGCAGCCGCCACGCCTCTCTCAGGCCCTTACGATGCCCGGCATCCCAGTTGGCAATCGGATGAGGCAGATGCACCGTGTAAGGCTCTGAGCAATCCCACGGCTCACCGCTCAGTTTCACCCCTTCCAGCGCTCCACCCTGACCGGTTTCACGTTCCAGATATTTAAACAAGGGATGGTTCGGGTCGTAATGCGCATCTGCATGCGCCCGACCCAGCGTCATCATCAGGTCAAAGCGAAACCCTGAAACGCCGAGGTCATGATAATGCTTCAGTGAGTCCATGATAAGCCGCCGTACCCGTGGGTGGTCAGTATTGACCGTATTACCAGTGCCGGTGGCATCATAATAATGAGGCCCGAGAAACTCGTTGTAATGCTTACGGTAATAACGCTCATCCAGCCCCTTAAACGAGTTCACCTGCCCCAGATGGTTGCCTTCCGCCGTGTGGTTATAGACCACGTCCATCCATACCTCGATGCCCGCCTCACGCAGCTTTTTGACCATATCGCCAAATTGCTCAGTGACGCTGCGCGGGTCATCCTTATCGGCATATTTGGGGTTGGGCGCAAAAAAGTTTGTGCTCATATAGCCCCAGTGCGTGTTCGCATCATCCAGATGCACAGGCATCAGCTCCAGTGTGGTGAAGCCCTGCCCCTTGAACCAGTCCACAAACGCATCTGAAGCCATCGCATTATATGTGCCCGGTTTTACGCCCTCAGGCAGCTGATCAAACGCAATCGTAGCTTCTCGCGGATGTGTTTCTAAAATAATGGAATCGCCTTTTTCATGCAGCGGCGTGCCCGGCTGGTATTTCTTTTTTAGTTTTGCTGTATCCACCACCACGCCCTTAGGCACGGAAGCGGCAGTATCATGAATCTCGTTTTGTTTGAACGTGCGGTGGAATCGTGCGTTTACATTCTCTCCCTCAACGGGATGAGCATCATAATTCAGTAATGATGGGTCATCCAGATATCCGTCTTTGGAAGTATACGGGTCATCCGGGTAGCCTGACACTTCCTTTGCATATGGATCGAGCAGCAGGCGGTTGATATGAAAAGTCTTGCCGTGTTCCGGCTCAAACGGCCCATCGACGCGGAAACCATATTGCTGCCCGGCCTTCAGCTTAGGGATGAACCCGTGCCATATCGCCCCGTCGCAAGACGCACCATCCAGATAGTGTTCGTTATCCCTATCACCTTCCACATCCTGACGGTGCAGGGCAAAGCGTTCCGTCTCATGCCCCGCCTTGTCAAACAGGCTCACATACACCTGCTCTGCATCCGGATGCGTGTATACGGCAAAATTCACCCCGTTTTGCTTACCCTTCCTTATCAGGGTCGCACCCAGCTGTGTGGGGTTACCATCCTGACAATCCTTGGCAAGAATCTGTGTATCTATGCTGTTTACGGTAGGCTCAATAAGCCCGGCGGCATCATCCGGCATGGCGTCACTCTGTTCTGCCTTGTATCATTCAAGGCTGTTTATTCTTCTATAGTTTACTATATCGCCGAATACGCTTGCTTGTTAAATGAAGATGTGATGGCGGTTTCACACGCCAGATGTGGGCGAGACATGCATCAACACGCCCTGAGCCGATAGCGCCGAAGCCCGATAACAATCATGAACATGATGCATAACCCACCCACAGCGGCGGGAAAAAGGACGGTCGTCACGGAATAATGTTCCAGCGCTAAAATAATGATGCCATTGCGCACGGCTAAAATGCCGGCAAATGTGAGTGGCTCACTGAACGGTGCGTAGTAGGTTTTACGAAACGTGGGGATAAAGCCGAGCAGGTCGATCAGCGTTAGCAGAATGACCGACCATAACGGATTATCCGTCAGCACCCAGATAGGGATGGAGCTGAGCGCCAGCAGAAAGAACACCCAGTCTGCCCGTGTGATGCTAATATCGGCCCGCCGCATGTATGCCATTCCCGCGATGCCCAGTGTAATCAGACCCGATACCCCCATTGGCCATGCCCCCATACCGCCACCATCTGCAAGCTGGGCGACAAACACAATGCTGGTGATAATACCCCAGATCAGCCATGAAAAGACATGCGGGTGCGTACGACCATCTAATATGGTCCGGATATACAGATAGAAGGCATAAAAGGTCAGCACAAAAGCGATAACAGTGAGAAGCTCTTTATTCATTGTGAGCCTGGACTTTCACAGATTGTCATGATGCCGCCCATAAGACAGGATTCTGCTATGGGCCGAGTTTCACGAATTATATGAGTAATTTCCATGCATGCCATACATGGAGAAGAAAACAATGCGAATCAAGCCAAAAAAGGAGATTAAGATGCAACTCGTCTAACCGATACCGCGATCTGATTGCTCTCTCGCATCCTGCACAATCTGTGGCCCATCATGATCAGCGGCAGAAATGTTTTCAGCATTAATACCGGACAGTGCCCCACGAATCAGCGCGTCTAAGGCACCAAAAGGATTATCCCTTTCCGAAGGTGTTTCCTGAACGCTGGCCTGTACGCTCATATTACCTTCTGGAGCATGTTCCCGCCCGGCGCTCCGGACATTATTAAATGCAGCGGTGAGTGCTTGCAGAACACTCGATTCAACACGAAACGCGATGCGCTCTACAAGTTCTCCGCGATAGCGGTAATGGTCACCCCTACGGTCATCGTCCTGATTCTCGTAGCTACTTAAGCTTGCGGTGACAACCTTTGCTTCCGAATATCTGGGATGATCAGGGCCTAACTCACCATTACTGTATTGCTCAGCCAGCAGTAACTGCCCGCGATGCACATATTCATGGGTTAACGCAGCAAGAATACCTTCAGGCGATTTATTTTCCAGATATTCCTTGTCAAAATTTATACCTGAGCCATCATCATTAGTACTTGCGTCAGAACCGAGATTTTTTACCACCTCAATCCCACTGATGGTTTGCCCGAAACTACCAGCGACAATACCATTCGCATGCCCGAGAAAATCCTCTTTCTCATCGAGCGAAAGCTGGTCCCAGTTCTGTACGGCAGCGCGAATTTCAGGATCAGAGGCTAACGCATTATGGGCATTCTGACCAAATACGTGCGCCGCTGAATTGTCTATTGTTTCAGAGAATTTATTGTTTAGCCTCGCCATCACGGTGGCGGCCTCGGCTCTTAGCTCAGGGTTCTGCCGTGCCTCCTGTTCCACCAGCATCATGACATCCGCCTGGAACTCCTGACTCATCACGGATCGCGGTGGCAGCAATTCCTTAACAACGTCAAGAAAATTGCCCTCTTCTTTTGCTTCCTGAAGACGCCCTATTAAGTTCTGATAATGGTCCGTAATATTTTTGCCGCTTCCCGACGGGTCATGCTTCATTCCGATATCGCCGTAGCGCTGGAAAACGTCATTGGAAGATGGATCTGATGCAAAGAAATCTGCTGTTTCGTCCAGGGCTTTTTGATATTTGGAACTCGTATGCAAATACTCTGTAACCATGAATCCCCCAAATCATCTGACTCTTATAGCCAATAAATATATTCTAATTAGCTATATAATAGCATTTCTTAACCCCCTGAAATATGAAAATTGCATTACACATTCAGTATGTTCCAAATCATTTAAGTCAGTGCTACCCGGGATTCTGACGCTCATGCGACACGGGATGCAATGGAAAGGGCGTTCGCGGCACAATCTCGACACAATGAGGAAAAACAGGAAAAACCTGAGATGACAGAGATTGCTAAACCACTGGGTGAAAAAGCAAATAATGGTCGGGGCGACTGGACTCGAACCAGCGACCTCCCGTCCCCCAGACGGACGCGCTACCAGGCTGCGCTACGCCCCGACACTTGAAAAAGTCTATACCAGAATCACGCGCATCCCGGTATGATATTTATGAACGCTTCGGCTAACGCCTCCGCTGGGGCTGCGCTACGCCCCGACACTTGAAAAAGAAATTAACCGGCCTTGCGGAGAATATCCCGCATCTCCACCAGCTCTTTGCGCACAGCTGTCAGCGTATTGCGCTTATCCGCGTCCCGTACCGAGCCGCGCGCTGCCGGAAGGCTCTCCGCTGCGGAAGATGCCGGTGCAGACGCCGCTTCCAGCGCATCTTTCACCAGTTTCGGACGGTTGCCGGACTTAGACAGCAGAGCCTGCGCCCCTTTGATCGTGTAGCCTTTTTCGTGGAGCAGCGTGCGAATGGTCTCAAGCATCGCTACATCGTCTGGCCGGTAAAAACGGCGGCCACCGCGACGTTTCAGCGGCTGAATCTGCGGAAATTTAGTTTCCCAGAAACGCAGCACATGCTGGGGTAATTCAAGAATATCGGCAACCTCACTGATGGTTTTCAGCGCCGTGGCCGATTTGGTGGTATGCGTGGCTGATGCCATGCGAAGGCTCCTTAACTAAACGTGGGGTACAATTACTTCTGGCGAGACGAGCGGATATGACCGCCAAGATTCTTATTCACAGACTCTTTCAGCACATTGGACGGGTTGAAGGTCAGCACGGTACGGGGAGTAATGGTGACTTCCACACCCGTTTTCGGATTACGGCCAACACGGGCCTTCTTCTGGCGCAGGCCAAACGTGCCAAACGATGAAAGCTTCACATTATCGCCTTTCTCCAGCGCCTCCGCGATTTCCTCAAACACCGCGTCTACCAGCTTCATAGACTCTGAGAGCGACAAGCCAATCTCACGATAGACAGCATTGCCAAGATCAGCGCGGGTAATTGTTTTTGCCATAATATTCAGCCTCTTACGTCTTAATTCACAAATTTATTGCGGTGTCACCACCTTATAATACACGTTCCCCAGGTAAGTCCAGCCCCAAGTGCAGGCATCACCACAATATTTCCAGGCTTTAACTTACCGTCCGCTTCCGCCGCCGCTAAGGCCAGGGGAATGGAAGCGGAGGATGTATTAGCATGTTTATCAACGCTTAGCACCAGTTTTTCCTGATCCAGTCCCATTTTTTTGGCACAATAGTGTAAAATGCGCGCATTCGCCTGATGTGGAATCAGCCAGTCTACATCCGCAGCCTCAAGCCCTGCCTTCTCCAGCGCGATTTCAGCTGATTCCACCATTTTGGAAACGGCATGACGGAACACTTCCTGCCCCTGCATGGTCAGTACCCCGGCGGTCTGCGTGGTGGAAATACCGCCGGTTGTATGCAATATCTCACGCTGCGAGCCATCTGCACACAGATGGCAGGACAGAATGCCACGAGGGGGCTCCCCGGTTTCTTCCTGTGCTTTCAGCACCACCGCACCGGCCCCGTCCCCAAACAGAATGCAGGTGCCACGATCGTTCCAGTCCACCACACGCGACATGGTTTCCGCACCAATCAGCAGAATGGTATGTGCCTGACCACTGTGAATCAGCCCGTTCGCCACCGTCAGCCCGTAGACAAAACCGGAACATGCCGCCTGCATATCCATTGCCGCCGCCTGAGTGCATCCCAGTGCGGCCTGTACTTTGGTGGAAGCTCCGGGGAAAGTATCGTCCGGCGTGGC
>CAYMGS010000017.1:14712-15548 GCA_964390025.1 uncultured Rickettsiales bacterium
ACATAATCCACCTCAGACGCACCCACTCCGGCGTTCTTAAGCGCCTGCTTTGCCGCCGCAACCGCAAGATCGGAAGTCAGTTCCCCTTCGGCAGCAATATGGCGTTGCGTAATACCGGTACGCTCACGAATCCACTGGTCATTGGTATTGACCATCGATTCCAAGTCGCTATTGGTCAGGATGCGCTCTGGCACATACCCGCCACAGCCCGCAATTACTGCCTGAATCATGCTGTTTATCCGACGGCTTCTGAGGTTTCCTGCTCATCCGGAGCAGATGATGTGTCCGCAGTCTTATCCGCTTCTTTTTCGGAAAGCAATGCTATTTCCGAGATAATCCGCTCGTTGGTGCGCCCTAAAATCAGCGCCCGCGCCTCCCGGATAGCATGATAGAATGCATATCCGTCCGCACCACCATGACTCTTGACGCAAATACCGTTCAGCCCCAGAAACATCGCCCCGTTATAGCGTCGGGGGTCCACCCGTTTCTTCATGCGAAATAAAGCCGGACGCGCCAGCAGATAGCTCAAACGCCCAAGCCATGTGTCTTTAAATACGCCTTTTAGCTGCTCGGCAAAGAACCTTACTGCCCCTTCAATGGATTTCAGCGCAATGTTGCCGGTAAACCCGTCGGCGACCACCACGTCAATGGTGCCGTGCTGAATGTCATCTCCTTCGATGAACCCCACGTAATTCAGCCCCAGCGTATTATCCCGCAGCAGTTGATGCGCCTGCTTGAGTTCATTGTGACCTTTCATATCTTCCGAGCCGATATTGAGCAGGCCGATACGCGGTTTGGGAATATCCAGTGCGGTGCGGGCATACGCATCCCCCATC
>CAYMGS010000017.1:15558-16358 GCA_964390025.1 uncultured Rickettsiales bacterium
TCTGCCCCCAGGTCCAGCATAATGATATCACTTTTGCCACTGGTCGGCAGCGTACCGGCAATGGCAGGTCGCCCTACGCCCGGCAGGGTACGCAACACCAGCTTGGCCATCGCCATCAGTGCCCCTGTATTACCTGCGGAAACAATCCCTTTCGCCTTACCCTCAGCCACCGCTTCAATGGCCATGCGCATGCTGGAACGCTTGCCCCGGCGCAGAGCCAGCGATGGTTTGTCATGAGCAGACACGACATCTTCCGTATGCACAATGTCATAACGTCCCTTCAGGCGACGCGCACGCGCCAGCAGGGGAGCGATTTTTTGTTCATCGCCATAAAACAGGAATTTCAGGTCTGGAAATTTACGTGCAGCAATACTGGCACCACGCACAACAATCGCGGGCGCCTTGTCGCCGCCCATCGCGTCCAGGGCCAGCGTCAGCGTCGGTTTAGATACCTGAGCCAACACAGCCCCCTCACCGTCGTTTACGCGTTGACTTTATCCGTCGTCACCTGACGGCCTTTGTAATAGCCGTCCGGGGAAACATGGTGCGGACGCATCAGCGTACCGGTAGTGCTGTTTTCAACCGCATTCACCCCGTCAAGCGCATGGTGCGAACGACGCAGGTTACGGCGGGACTTGGATGTTTTTCTCTTAGGCACTGCCATGGTATAGTCTCCTTCACAATCATCACCCCGGGCCCTCAACAACTATGCTGTGAAATCCCGGAAAGGCGCGTGATTATAGTGAGAAGAAAAAATAAATCCAGTCCTAAAACCAACATTAATGTGCTGTTTGTTGCAC
>CAYMGS010000017.1:16368-16997 GCA_964390025.1 uncultured Rickettsiales bacterium
GGCGCTTTATGCTACCAAGGCGGGGTATAGCGGCAAGGGCGAGGTGACGTCTTCCATGACTCAGACACATACAATATCCCGCACGCAAGAGCGTGAAGCGCAGGTCTGTGCGGTACTGGTGACACATTGTACCGGTATGGTATTGCATGAAAATGTCGCCGCACTTCTGGAGCAGGTTGACCATCTGGTCATTGTAGATAACTGCTCTGAAACGCAGACCAGAACCATGCTTACCGCACTTCAGCAGCAATATCCCGGGCAGATCGATGTGATACTGCGAGAGAGCAACAACCTGGCAGCGGCACAAAATGACGGCATCCGCAGGGCGCTTGATACAGGCTACGGCTGGGTCTTGCTGATGGATCACGATAGTAAACCTGCGCAAGGCATGGTATCACACATGCGCTCAGCATACAGGACACATCCGCAGGCCGGGCAGATCGGGATTGTTGCCCCCTGCCTTAAAGATATACATTCTGGCCGTGTGGCAAGCTATCCCCGGCGTTTTAGCCGGTTCTGGTGTAGCCGCAAACAATTTGGTGATCAGGCCGTCATTGATAATGTGCTTAACGCCATTGCATCCGGCAGTCTGATCCCGGCGTCCGTATTCCACAAAGTCGGCCTGATGG
>CAYMGS010000017.1:17007-20467 GCA_964390025.1 uncultured Rickettsiales bacterium
CGCTCTGTATTGACTATGTGGATAAAGACTTTTGCCTACGGGTCATCAATGCAGGCCTGCAGATTATTGCCGTGAAAGAAGCGGTGCTGCATCATCAGCTGGGGCAAAGCCGCGATCACTCCCTGATGGGCATCCCGGTGACGACGACCAATCACAGCCCTGAGCGTTGCTATTACATATACCGTAACCGCGCTAAAAGCTGGGGACGCTACGGCAGTGCACAACCCGGTTTTGTCATCTACGATATGATGGCCATGGGGTACGATGTATTACGCCTGATCTGTTTTGAAGACCGTAAACTGGCAAAATTCGGCGCTATGGCGAGAGGCCTGCGGGATGCCTGCAGTGGCGTCAGCGGCTCTGTTGCGCATGCGGGACGGCTGTAGATGATAAATACTGCCGATGAACTGTTTGCGCAGGCCACCAAGTGGATAGCGCAAGCGCACGATTGGGCAGAAAACATCCTCTTCAGTCCGGAAACCACCCTGCAGGCCAGTGCCATGCTGGTATCGCTGCTGGTAGCCAAGCTGGCCGTACGTCCGATCATAGAAGGTATTAATTATTTGTCCGGCCTCACCTCTATCGGCTGGCTCAATACCGTCATTCGTCGACTGGAGTCCATTGCCTACCCGCTCTGTGCGCTGCTGATCTTATGGATCGTCACCGGCATTTTCATTGAAACAGAAAGCCCGGTTGGACTACTGCGTATTGCCGTCACACTCATCGGTGTGTGGGCGGTGATCCGTTTTACGGCTACATTTGTTGCAAATCGTACTCTGGCGCGCTGGATTTCCATTCTTGCATGGGGCATTGCCGCCCTGAATATACTCGGCTTGCTGGAGCCTACCATGCGCCAGCTGGACGGCATTGGGATGACGGTCGGGGAAAATCGTATCACCCTGCTGATCGTCGTGAAAGGCGTGCTGACCTTTGCGGCGCTGGTGTGGGGTGCATTTGCCCTGAGTTCACTTGGTGAGCGTCGCATTCACAACATGACCACGCTCACGCCCTCCCTGCGTGTCCTGATTATTAAAATCAGCCGTATCCTTCTTATTTCCTTTGCCTTCCTGCTGGGCCTCAATACACTGGGGATTGACCTGACCTCTCTGGCGGTCTTCTCCGGTGCCATTGGTGTGGGCATCGGTTTTGGTCTGCAAAAAGTCGTCTCTAACTTTATCAGTGGTATTATTCTGCTGCTCGACCGCTCGATCAAGCCCGGTGATGTCATCAATATCGGGGAAACCTATGGCTGGGTGAATACGCTGGGTGCGCGCTGTGTATCGCTGATTACCCGTGATGGTAAAGAACATCTGATCCCGAATGAATTACTGATTACCGAGCGTGTGGAAAACTGGTCCTATTCCAACCGCGATATACGTATACGCATCCCGGTGGGCATCTCCTATGACAGCGATGTACGAAAAGCGCTGGAACTTATGATCCAGACTGCGACCGACAACCCCCGTATCCTGAAAGACCCTGCTCCAAACGCGCTGGTTACCGGCTTTGGTGACAGTGCAGTAGACCTGGAACTGCGTGCCTGGATGAACGACCCGGCCAATGGTATCGGTAATGTAAAAAGCTCACTGTTGCTGGATATCTGGGATGCATTTCATGAGCATAAGATCCAGTTCCCCTACCCTCAGATGGATGTGCATATCCAGCGCGAAAGCCGCCTGACGGTCAAGAGCGAAAGCTAGGCATGCTTGATTGGCTTTACACCTACTGGGAAATGGCGCTGGTGCTCGGGTTGGTGGCTATCGTGTTCATCGCCTTCATACGGGAAGTCGTCGCCCCGGAAATCGCCGCGATGGGTGCTGTCAGCGTCCTACTGATGACGGGCATCCTCACGACCGGCGAGATGCTCTCTGTCTTCAGTAACACCGCCGCCATCACCATCGCCGGCATGTTTGTACTCTCCGCCGCCATGGAACGCGCCGGATTAATTGCCATGCTCGGAAGCAAACTCTCAAAGCTGGCGGAAACGCATCCCTTACTGGCTATTCTCAGCGTGTTACTTGCAGTGATGGTTGCATCCGCATTTATTAATAATACGTCAGTCGTGGTGATTATGACCCCGGTAATGATCCTGATTGCCGCGCGGATAGGCAAAGCCCCTTCCCGCCTGCTCATCCCACTTTCCTATGTCTCTATTTTCGGAGGCACCTGTACGCTGATCGGCACCTCGACCAATATTCTTGTGGACGGCGTAGTGCGTGAGCGCGGACTGGAGCCGTTCAGCATGTTTGAGATCACCCTGCCCGGACTGATGCTGGCGGTCATCGGATGCCTGTATATGACGATTATCGGGCGTTACTTGCTGCCGGAACGCCGTACTCTTGGCGGCATGGTGGAAGATGAATTCTCCCGTAAATACCTGACCGAAATCCTGATTCCCAAAGACTCCTCACTGGTTGGCAAAACATTGAAAGACGCCGGGCTGACACTGGAACACGGCGTGGAAGTGGTGGAGATTCACGCAGATGACTCCGTCGATAAAGGGCCGGGGCGTTTTTTTCGCTCCTATGAAACCATCCGTGCCATCCGTCGCAGGGCCGAAGAAGAAGAAAAGCCATTTTCCGAATATACCCTCAAGCCGAATGATCGCCTGCTTCTCCTGACAACGCAGCGGGAAATTCTTGGCCTGATTAAAAACGATGAGATACAGCTCAAGGGTAAGGATAAACTCCCGGAGCAAAAACAGCAGGCGACCGAAACGCAGCATGAAGAACTTGAAGTCATGGAAGGAATTGTCGGTCCAGGTTCCCACTGGGTAGGGCGGTATGTTGGCAGCCTTAATATCTCCAATATCTATAACGCCACTATCTTAGCGGTACATCGCCACAAAGAGGTCATTCGCAAAAATATCGACAAGGTGCGCCTGCGCTATGGTGACACCGTACTGCTGGAGGGAGAACAGGAGGGTATCCAGCGTCTGTTCAACGATAAGGAGCTGATTAACCTGACTGCACCGCAAACCCTCCCCTACCGGCGCAATAAGTCCAAAATAGTGCTGCTGACCATTGCTGCCGTCGTCGGGCTGGCTGCTCTCAATGTAATGCCGATTGGCGCGCTGGCGATCATCGGTGCAACATTCGTCGTACTGACAAAATGTCTGGATGCGGATGAGGCGTACGAGTCCGTCCACCTGAATATCCTCATGCTGATTTTCGCGATGCTGGCCATCAGTCTGGCAATGGAAAAGACCGGGGCGATGGCACTGATCGTCTCGCTGATTATTGAAGCGGCGGCAGGATACGGCCCGCTGGTGCTGCTCTCCATACTTTACCTGCTTACCTCATTCATGACAGAAGTATTCAGCAATAATGCCTCGGCAGTGATTCTGGCGTCGGTGGCCATCGGGCTGGCAGAACAGCTCGGCGTTGATCCGCGCCCCTTTGCTGTCGCCGTCATGTTCGGTGCATCCGCCAGTTTTGCCACGCCTATCGGCTACCAGACC
>CAYMGS010000018.1:0-1508 GCA_964390025.1 uncultured Rickettsiales bacterium
TGTGGAAACCTATCTGAATCCATCCCTGCGTGATGCAATGCCCGACCCGTCGCACCTCAAGGATATGGACAAGGCCGTGGCGCGGCTGGTGCAGGCGGTCACGCAGGGCGAGACGATTGGCGTCTTCGGTGATTACGATGTGGACGGCGCTACCTCCTCAGCGTTGTTGCTGCGCTATTTCCACGCGCTAGGCCTGAATGCGCACGCCTATATCCCTGACCGCCAGCAGGAAGGCTACGGGCCGAATATCACCGGCATGCGGGCGCTGAAAGAGAAAGGCTGCTCGCTGATTCTCACGGTGGATTGCGGCGCGGTATCCTATGAACCGCTGGCACAGGCCAAAGAGGAGGGGCTGGATGTCATCGTCCTCGATCATCATATGGGAGCGCCGGAATTGCCGGAAGCCGTCGCGGTAGTCAATCCGAACCGTATCGATGAAGGCTCGCCGCTGACCTACCTCGCCGCTGTCGGCGTGGTATTCATGACGCTGGTCGCGCTGAACCGGGCGTTGAGGGATGAGGGATTAGAGATTAGGGAAGAAAGAAATAGGGGACATGAAACGCGGTCAGCAGACCGCGTCAGCCCTGAGCCTGCCTCATCTGCCGAGCAGGAGGCGAGGCGGGGAGGCATTAATTTATTACACTACCTAGACCTCGTGGCACTCGGCACCGTCTGTGATGTGGTGCCGCTCAAGGGCCTGAACCGGGCGTTTGTAGCGCAGGGGCTGAAAGTGATGGCGCAGCGGCGTAATCCGGGCCTGCGCATCCTCGCCGATGCCGCCGGGGTCAATGATACGCCCAATGCCTATCATCTTGGCTTTCTGCTGGGGCCGCGCATCAATGCCGGGGGCAGAGTGGGGCAGGCATCGCTGGGCACCGAACTGCTATCGGGAGAGGATGAGGAAACATTAACCGGGATAGTCCGGCAGCTTTGTGAGTATAATGAAGCGCGTCGCGAGATAGAGCAGCGCGTGCAGGAAGAAGCGTTACTACAGGCTGAACGGCAGGCCAATCGCGCCATGCTGATGGTTGCCGGAGAAGGCTGGCATGAAGGCGTAATCGGGATTGTTGCCGGACGCCTCAAAGAACGGTTCAGCCGCCCTGCCGCTGTGCTGGCAATGCAAAATGGGATAGCAAAAGGCAGTGCGCGCTCGGTGCCCGGCGTAGACCTGGGGGCCACTATAGGCGCTGCCCGTGCGCAGGGACTGTTGCTCGCCGGGGGTGGTCATGCGATGGCCGCAGGCTTTTCACTGAACGCAGAGAACACAGATGCGCTACATGATTTTTGTGAAAGCCGCCTGCAGGAGGATGTGGCGACCTACCTCAGTGAGCGTCACCTCTCTCTGGACGGATGCGTGCAGGCTTCGGCGTTGAATGCCGACCTCGCCCGTGCGCTCCAACGTGCGGCACCTTACGGGATGGGTAACCCGACGCCGCGTCTGGCGGTGGCCTCCGCACGTATTGTGAAGCTGGATATTTTAAAAGAAGTGCATCTGCGGCTGATTCTGG
>CAYMGS010000018.1:1518-5883 GCA_964390025.1 uncultured Rickettsiales bacterium
CAATGGCCTTCCGGGCGGTTGGCACGCCGCTCGGTGACTTCCTGATGAAAGCCGGCGTGCGCAAGCTGCATCTGGCAGGCACCCTGAAGCTCGACTACTGGCAGGGTCGCGAGCAGGTCAGCTTCCATATCGATGATGCGGCGGAAGCATAAGTTAGCGACTATCCTTCACCAGTGTGCCACCCACCGCATAATCCGTATCAGACATTTCAGATAAAATAATCCGTACTTTTTCCGGTGGCGCATCCAGTGTGGAGCAGATGGCATCTGTGACACTGCGCACCAGCGCGCGTTTCTTCTCTTCTTCCTGGCCTTCGAGTAAATGAATCTGAACAATCGGCATAACCAACTCCTTTAAGTGTTCTCACACGGTTGTAGCGTAGCCGGGTAATGGGATAAAGCAGCTTTTCACATATATGGCTAAGCAGGTTGAAATAACACCGCGCGCATTACACGAGATGATTCAGGCGCCGATGTAATATATTCGTGTCAGAGAAGCGCTGCGATATAATGATAATGAGTTGCAATTAGCCGTGGTAAATGGTTAAATAGTAGTAATATTTACCGAGAGTCACGTGTCTTCAGAACCCGAACATCATCATAACTGGTTAACATCGATACCAGACCGACTGAGCTATGCATGGCATGCGCCCGAGCAGCGTTTTGAATGGCTGAATCTGACGCGTCGCCGCCTGTTTCGTAATGTCGCCAATATCCCGGGTGAACTGATCGGATGGTCAATCACGACAAAAGAGCGCGGGCAAAAGCCGTTGCTACCGGATTTCAGCGGCAATACCGAGTATAAAAACCCCGGTCAGGTTATTGATTCCAGCCTTATGACCGGGATTTTATTCAAGCAGGTGCTGGATGTTGGCGCAAAGTTTGGACTTTCAGCGTTCGTAAAAACCACCATTGCCGGGTATAACCGTAATGAGGCGTATAAAGGGTTATTGCATACGTCATCATCACTGAGACATATCGTGGCACATGCAGTGCAGTCGGACCCGGAACTGTATGCATGGGCGCAGGAAATGGCCGGGCGTGACGATGGGGCCTTGCTGAAGCTGAGCCGTCATAGCGAACAGGCCAGCCAGATTATGATGGATCTGGCGCAGGGCCGTTTACTGCCAACGGAAGAAAACCTCACAGGACTGCAAACCCAGATGCAGGCCATGGCAGAGCTGGCCGACAGGAAGGCCGGCGTGACTGGTGCGTCTGACAAGGCGTCCGGTGCGCCGAAACATCCGGCCTATAACGTGCTGGCGCAGCATGCACCCCACGTCGCTGCGGGTATGCGCTATAACCATAAGGCAAGCCCCAGCCAGCATATACGCGATGTGCTGAAGGCAGATCGTGTGAACAACCGCAAGCAGGCTGTCACCTATCTGGCAACCTTATCCGGGCTGGTGGCGGATGGAGCGCTTGATATCAGCAGTGAACTATATACACCTAAAAGTGAATCCTTTTTCTCAGCAAAAGATGCACAAAAAGTCAGAAGAGCATTACAACATTTTGGTACGGTGCAGAGCACGGGGCTTGATGTGGTGGCCGTGGCGAATCATATCAAGTCGCATATACGGGATGTGGAGCAAAAAATAGAACCGTTGCTTGCGTATGCGGACCTGCATTATGCGGATATAGATCGGGACATGGCCAGCCAGACGCCTGAGAGACAGCCTGCTGCTACCCATGTATCCCGTACGCCACAAGCGGCAGGTCAGCATAATGCCAAACCAAAACAAGGGTACTATAAGCCAAACCAGGTTGGGCTTGAATATATTGTACGTGATGAAGCCAAACATGAGATGTTTAAGCTCTATTCACGTAGTCTGCCCAGCTATCTCTATCAGGCGCCGATCAATCTTGTGGAACGACTGATTTTGCCAAACGCAAAAGGCAAATGGGAATTTAATCGTAATATTATCGGCAGTGAAATCAAGGCGGCCTCATGGATGGCGCTGTACAACCCTGCCGCCGAATCATTTGGTGGAGTGAGTACATATGAGGCCACGCGGCTGGATACACACCGTAGTGCTAAAGCGGGAAGGCGGATGGATGCCTTTATTGCTGCGGCAGTACGTACATCAGAAAATATTGATCCTGAGTTTAAAGATCGCATGCAGTCACTCAGCAGCAATTACGGATACCGCAGCCTGATCGATAATCATCGTGATATACTTAATAAGCCCGCTTCAGAGCGGACGCAGTCGGATTATATGGCGCTTTCGACTATGATGCGGAGTTTGCACGATCAGGCAGAGAAGGCGCAACGGCAAACGCGTGCCTTACTGACCGGCAGTAGCGATGAAAGCAATCTCAAAAAACATGTGACGGATATTTTTGCCCACGGGGCTAAAACAACGGGAGATGCACTGCTTATCTTTACGCTGACGCGGTTCCTGGAGCATGCGGCGGAAGGGGATGTCTTATCCTATGAATACGTAGATCCGGAAGCGATGGTGATGGACAGAGAATCGCTGAAACGCGTATCCAACACGGTGCTGGCCGTGGCTGAGAAACGGGGATTTGCCATTGCCGGGGAAAGTATTCAGGAGAATGGACGAAACCTGTTCATAGGGGAGCGGGAAGGTATTGCAGTCGGCACGCTGGTACGCAAGGCGCCGGATGGTGGTTTTGTCGCATTAACGCAACCTGAGTTTATCGGGTTTGCCAATGATGTGGTGCAGGCGATAGGGCAGGATCAGTCTGCACTTGTACAAAAATTCCTGACAGCGTCCCATGGGCGGTTGAGCGATACCATGGTCAGGGATGCTGAGCGCGCGATGCTCGAGCAGTTCCAGCCGCAATCAGAAGAAACGGCACCCCGGCAAGGCGAAACATTTGCGCAGAAAGTGATACTGGACGCAACACTGAAAACCCACATCAGCAAACGCCCGACATTGAGAGAGCGTATAGACTACATCACTCGTCCGGAATCCGTGCATGAAATGACACAGCTGCGTGACCGTTATCTGGCCGTATCCCTTTTCGGATTTCCGGTGAAGCTGGTGACCAATGTGCTGCGCGGTGATTTCAATAAGGTGCAGACCGCGTTTGGCAAATGGAGTCTGGCCAGTGCCGGATTTGCGGCGGTCGCTAATACGCTGGCACCCAGCTACGGCGCGGTTATCATGAAAGAGGCGGTGCGTACGGATAATATTCAGCTCAAGAGGGATGCAGAAGAAGCGGATAGCAGGCTGCAACAGACAATTCAGAAACTGGGTGAGTCATCTCCTGATATGCAGAAGCGGCTCATCGCTTCGCTGGGTGTCAATCCGTTGCTGTCGAACACGTCAACCATTCAGGAGCTTGCCCTGTCAGACCCGGATGCGGCGCTTGATGCCACGGCTAAGCATTTTATTGACCATACCGCCACGGCGCTGGCCGGTGAGCCTCAGTCGCTCTTTCCTCAGCACATAGAAAAACCGGCGGAGCTGCTGGTGCATGTCATGAAATTACCGGATGGCAACCCGGCCTATGCTGCGCTGAAGCTGGCGGCGTTATCCTCTGTGATTGGGCATGAGAAACAGTATATCGATGCGCTTCGCTTTGAGGGTATATCAGCACGGGTGCTGGATAATAAGAAGCTGAAGCAAGTCGTAGATCATATTGAAGATCGCTTCTACACGGAAGGTAACATGCCTGAAAATGCGAGTCCGGAATATATCACGGCAATTGCAGATGATCTGGCGCATGCAGCGCTGCCGGTATTAGAGTCTACCCTGCAGGAAAAGCATCAGGAAGAAAAGCCCGACTCAGATTATTTCCGACGCAGTATCGCTTCCAGCGTGTCCCGTGGGCTGAATATTTAAGCGTCCTTGCTGAGAATGTCATCGATCGAGCGCTGTGTAAGTGCACCGGCGCCATAATAGACCACACGTCCGTAATCTTCCGCGCGAATGGTATCACCACTCTCCATGACGCTTTCCAGTGCCGCACACTTATGCGGAGGAACGGCGAGTAGCAACGTATACATATCGACATCACCCGTCCCGGTTTCCTCGATATGATAAATCGTTGCCTCAGACTGACGTGCAATCTTCTGTGCAAATGATGCCATGTTACTTGCCTCCTACGCCGCGTTCAGGTTTAGCTGGCTGGCGTGTGCCTTTAAGTGTGCATTGTGAACAGTCAACCGCGGTGCCACTGCCGACATGATTGTGATGTGCTTCCAGACTAAACGCATCATTGGCGCCTTGATGTGGCTCCTCTCTGCCGAGCGCCAGAGCGGCGGCAATTTTCCCCAGCCCTCCGGAGATACGCGCGGAGCCCGAACTGTCCAGCCCGTTAAACGTGATATCTTTTCCCAACGCGCCAACCAGTGCCTTTTCTCCTGTTTTAGGACAGGTATAGGCACATCCGCTCC
>CAYMGS010000018.1:5893-15981 GCA_964390025.1 uncultured Rickettsiales bacterium
CACGTGACCGCGTAAATCGTCTATCGGCACATCAAAGCGTATGCTGGCGGCTTCCTGCGCCTCTGCTTTCTCTTGCTCGGTAAGAGGTGCATGGAGGTCTTCTGGTGTATCAACGGTACGGGTGCCAAGAGCTGGGAAAAACTTTACATGTCCATCCGTACTGTCAGGATTGTGGCTGTAAAATGTACCTGCACCCCCTTTGGGTGCCATGCCTTTAGTAAAAGGAATGCGAGGCGGCCTGCGATTAAGAGCACCCAGATCAATGTCCATCACTACCACACGATCATATCGGGGTATAACATCATATTGTTGTGTGATGCTCTGGTCTTCACTGTCTTTGATCTGTTCCAGCCACTGTCCCGGTGCCATGACCACGTGATCGTAATCGTGTGCGCCGGAAGCACTTTGGATGGCAACTCCACCTCCGTCTTTACTATCAATGCTGTGTACAGCATCTGCGTAGCGGATTGCGCCACCCTGTTTTTCTATAAAGGTGCGCAGCATCTGCATGGTCGCCTCGGTATCCATCACTCCGGCGACGCCGTTGGGGTTAGTCACCGGGTCATAAGGTTCTTCAATGATAGCAGCGGCAGTATCTGGCACGGTATTATACAGACCTGGGAAGCGGGCTTTTAATTCTGTGCCGCTGACCTCAGAAAATTCAACACCCTCCCGGCTTAGCCCCTCAACAAGTTTTTTATGTCCTTTATCGGCAGCTTTGGCGGCGATGATAACAGATGCTTCAGGATGAAATAGTTTTTTACCTTCCAGCCCGGGATAATCCTCAGGGTGTGAATCCAGTTCCTGCTGAAGCGTATCCAGTACCTGTTTGGTTTCCCGTATGTTCCATGCGCCTACACCCTCTCCGGCACCGGACAGACGGATTGTGCGGGCACTTGAGCCACTCAGGCTGGCCCGGTAGGAGCCATCTGCCCCTTTTTTGTAACTCTCCTGTGTGCCCTGCTCATAGATGGTGATGTTTTGTGAGGGGTCCAGCTCGCTCATCTGGTAGGCGGTCATCAGCCCGGCAAGGCCCCCCCCCACAATGGCAATGGATTTATTCGGTTCCATACGTTCTCTTTCATTATCTCTTAATTTACAGTGTGGTAGTTGGGTATCATCATGGCGTGGTTTGTTTTTCTCCGCCATCATCGCTTCAAATTTCTCTGGATCCATATTCCAGGGTTTATCAGTCACTCCGTTTGCCACCGAATTAACGCATAGTGCGGGCATGCCTTCCGGTACGCCGAAATGCTTTCTGTCCATAGCCTGAGCAGGATTATAGGTGATGAAAATATGGTTTTTGAAAGCCTCACCCATCGGCTTTTGTTCCTGCTTGCACAGCTCGTAATACATCGTGGCCGCATCTGCCGGTGATGCACCATCCCGCCGGTAATAGCGGGTGGAACGTTGAGCCAAATCACTCTTCACCTTCGGCGTAATATCGGATCCTTCAATGAGGCTTCTCAGGCTATCAAATTCTGCGAAACCTTTGCCGTCCGGGGTATGTGTAAAAGGCAAATAATCACTGGAGAGAGAGGCTTTCACACTCAGGTTGGGGTGATTCTCAAAGGCTTCTTTGAACATCTGCTCAACGTTCGACACGTAATCATCCGGCACCTCGTGGCCATTAAACTTCACGTGCGTGTCGACAAATACAAGGTCAAGCTTTACGCCGGGGGCATAGATGTCTGCAACCTTCCCCAGTATGCCTTCCAGATACGCTGCACCGGCCCGGTCGGGCGCTTCCAGCGTATTACGCTCCGCCTTGCCCCAATACATCATCATCGGGATCGGCTCACCGTTAGCGATGGCCTGATCAATCATCGCCATCATTGTTTTAGCATCACCCGGGAAGGGCTGGCCACGGCGGGTATCCTGATGGTTTAATAGCCTGTAGATTTCTTTGGCCTGATCACTTGCCACGCTGTATCGCCCCTCATGATGTTATATGACCGCGTATGAATCGCCCCCTGTTGAAGATAATGATTCTTACTTACTTCATGGTTAACGGTCAATGAAATAGTGCCCTGGAAATATGAAGCTTTTGTGAAGGTGTATATGTGATAAGCCGCCAATATGCATGGATCGTATGCATAAAACTGTCATAGCAATATGGGCTTTATTTATTAATAAAACACACTTAGAATATGTTTGGTTGCTAATTCTCTTACATGTCTGGTATCAGCACTCGGTTATCATGCATGCTAACACACACAGCGAGCCACTATGAACGCACCGTCGGCCATCATATCCCGGGAGCAGCTAAAAGCGTTGGAAGCTGCATGGATACGTACGCAGCAATTTGCTGGCCATGAGGCTATTACAGCTTCAACGGAGTTGCATCAGGCCATGCAACGATATGCCAGTCAGATCGGTGCGCTAACGGCACAGGTTGCAGCTGGCGATGATGATAAGTCATCTGACGTAGTAACGCTTGATATTCCGGCAACCGCCGAGGCGCTGCAGAAGGGTGAATTTTCCGCGATGGCACGGACAATACAAACAAACGCACAGGAACAGATGAATATTGCTGGCGGGCGGGCACTCGCAACTGCAGGCCTTTCATCGGGGCGCCTTTCTATCAGCCCGGCTGATATCTCCCATGCTGCATGGGGAAGCCTTGTGGGAGCGGCGGGTGCGCTGATTAATGCATCTGAGGCGCTTGAGAGCAGCCTCTGCACTGCTCCGGCTTCTGCCGCGCATGAGCCGCTTCATTGTGGCACTGCCATGACACCCGTTGAGCGTGATGCCCCTGAGCGATAGCCAGACGTTATGGTTCGCAGGTACTTCACGCCCATGAAAAATCCGGGCAGGGTCAGGCTATCTGACCTTACCCATGAAGCATTACCATCTGTCCACCGCTGATGGGGCCAGGCTGTCTTTGGCAGTGGTCACCCCGTTATCGGCAAGCGTCCGAATGTCCTCACCGGTCACCTGAATATAGGCGCCACCTCCATCCGCACTTTGAATCTGCGAATTTGTTACGCCTGCATCTTTCAACACCTGATTCGCGTAAGTGCGTGCACCACTCTCATCCGTGAAAGAATAATCCAGTGTCAGTACGGTCTCCCCTGCTTGCCGGGAGCTACGAAACCCAATGGCATTAAGATCTGCCACGGCACCTGCAACACGCTGAGGATCTATGGTGGGCGCTGCTGTTGCCGTCTGCTGTTGCTGGTTAGGTAAGCTCAGGGACTGAAACCGAGCGAGCTGGGTGGCACCTGCTGGTGAGATGACAATATGACCGCTACTCTCATCAATATGGCTGGCATCTACCCCAAGCACAGACAAGGTGCTTTTAATTTTGTTCGGCGTAAAGGGGCCGTTATCTGTTATCTCCAGCCCGTTACTGGGCGTAAGGCGGAATGTAATGTGTGTATTGATATCACGAATGGCCAGCGTTTGCTGGTGGTTTGGGGAGATATATGCAACTGCCGGAATAGGCGTAGTGGCAGATGCCGCCGGTGTTGGCGTGGCTCCCACGCGGGTGCCTGTCAGTTGCATATAATCCTGAGCGACCCTTACACCGGCCTGAGCCAGCGTAGAGATGAAGGACGGGTCATTAATGGTTAAGCATTGCTTTTGTTTTTGAGTGTCATGTACCTCATGCCCGGTAACAAAATATTGTGTCGCCAGATATGTTTTTAAATTATACATATCATATGGATCACAAAAAAAACGAATGCATCCTGCCTGTGTATCAGCCTGAGAGTCAACGCGATTAACTTCTGCTACCGAACTGGGGAATGGCATATTCATATTATCCTCCTCAAAAAATCAATTGAGCGATACTAGCATTGTTACGCCTCTCATATATATGAAGATTATGTGAAATATGCCGTCTTAGGGCTCCGTGTCCGGTTTGCCCTGAGATTCGCCCTGGTCATGACGAAGTGCCTCTAAATTAAAAATATGTAATGTAAACGCCATCATGCCTTCAGGTTCGCTTGCGTAAGATCATGGTCTCATCTCAACAAGGAGCAACGCATGTTTACTCAGACATATGATCTCGTGATGCATGAGGACAAAAATGCCTTCAGCGCATTACCCAATATCCGAAAGTTTCAGTTAATGACGATTCTGGCATATATGTGGTGTGCCATATTCTCGCTGGGGGTCGGTTCTTACGTGTTTTTTGGCACGTCAGTCGTCCTGCACATGCTTGTATTAATCGGTATCTTTTTTACGGCAGATATTTTCCGAAAAGCCCGGGAACGCAGCATGGATCACCGGGAGGCGTACAGAGACCGTGACGGCGGTGCGCGCTACGATGACATCTGGGGCGGTATATAAACGTGTGGCGGTTATCGGTGCCGCCGGAGCCATAGGCGCTGCATGTGTAAGACAGCTTTCTGCACGTGACGAAGTGGATCGCATCTATGCTTTTTCACGCTCAGGTGCAGAGTTTTCTTCTCCTGCCGTTGCATCGCATCCTGTCGATTATCAGGATGAAACATCCATAAGCCGTGCTGCAACACTGGCATCAGAGGAAGGTCCGCTTGATCTGGTGCTGGTAACGACAGGCATCCTGCATCAGGGCGCGATCATGCCGGAGAAATCCCTGCGTGACCTGTCGGCTGAGAATTTTGAGCAGGTATTTGCCGCCAATATAATCGCTCCGGCACTTATGGCCAAACATTTCCTGCCAGTACTGCACAGAAAACAACGCGCGGTGTTCGCAGTGCTGTCGGCCCGTGTCGGGAGTATTTCAGATAATCGTCTGGGTGGATGGTATGCGTATCGTGCATCCAAAGCGGCCCTGAATATGTTGGTGAAGACTGCTGCGATCGAAATGAGCAGAAGCCATAAGGAGGCAATTGTCGTCGCCCTGCACCCCGGGACCGTAGACAGTCCGTTATCCCAACCATTCCGGAACTACGTGCCCAAAGGCCAGCTTTTTACGCCTGAAATATCTGCGGGGCATCTGCTCAACGTCATTGCAGATGTATCGCCTGTGGACGGCGGAAAATGCTTTGCCTGGGACGGCACAGAGATACATCCCTGATCATTGGCGAGATTCAGTCAGCGCATTTGAATATTGATAGTCTACAAGCCGCTTCTTTATACGTTTCATTTCATCATCGGTGAAAAGAGTGTGCCACTTGGGGTTATCAAAAACTATTGCCTCGACTGTTAAATCCAATCTGTTCTTTTCCCACAAAGCGGTATAACCATCAGAGATAGTAGGGGTGTTGATAAGTTTTTTAGCCGTATTCAGTCCGCCGTATTCGTGAATCATCTTAAGAAAGATTGTAGGGTTATAACCGGCTTCGTTTTTGGCGCGGTGGTAGATGCTCATCATCTCCCTATCAAACTCTTTTTCTAAGGTCATCTGTTCCTCCTAAATGGTGTTCCCGGCGGGATTCGAACCCACGGCCTTCGGATTAGGAATCCGACGCTCTATCCTGCTGAGCTACGGGAACAAAATACATAAAACACAGCTGCATATATGCTGTTATGCGGTTTTCTGTGCTGCCTTTTCTAGCATTACTCCGGGGGGTGTTGCAGCAACTATTTTGTGAGGATGTGCCTGTCTTACGGCCCGCGGGCGGTGCTAAGGATTTGTTTATCTTATGATGATATAATGAATCGATTTAACTGTTTGTAAGATAATGCCTTAGTGATAGAAACGATACGGGATAGCACGCCTTCGCCACAGGCAAAGAGGCCGGAAGCCTCCAACGTAGGGGTCAGCAATGCTGACTCCGGTGCGCTCGATGCGTCGTCATGGGCGCTGATCTATCAGCCGGGAGAAGTACGGGAAGGAGTGGTGATCTCAGGTGCACCAGCCAGTCATGATGTCCCGGAAGATGCTGTAGGCAGGGCACGCAGTCTGGCAGAGTCTTACGTGCGGGATACGCATACGGATAAAGCCTCCAAACTGTTTGACCTCACCGCACTGATGCGGCAGCTGGAACATACCGATCCGCAGCTTGCAGTGACCGTTGAGATTGCGATCTCTGATGCCAATACAGGGGCCTTCATGGTGCGCCCGGCAGGAGCGGATGTGGAGGTGAGTTATGACGGCACGCTTGGCCTGCTGACCCTCTCAGGTGAACGTCAGGCGGTACAGAAGATCGTCAACGAGATTTACTTCCATGCCAACGTCAATCATCTCAAACATTTCTGGATAGATATCCGTATTAAGAAAGCTGCCTATGAGCAGGCCGACGCCTCGCCGCTTGGGGGCGATATGCCTTCTGACATGAATCTGGAGATTATTCATGCGCGCCTGCTGATGTTTTATGAGAAAGCAAGCGGGTTTTACGTGGCGCATAAGCATTATGTGCCGTCTTCCGGCGCGGCGCAGATAGATCAGGACGTATTGTCGTTCGTTACACCGGAACTGAGAACGCTGACATTGCCGCTGAACCAGCTCTCACAGGAACAGCGCAGTCTGTTCGATGCGGCAGGGCCGGGTAAAACGACCGGGACAACATTGCTGGATAGTCTGCTCCCGGCATTATCGGAGTCCGGAATAACTGCCGGGGGTGATGATGTGCCATCCGCACCATCCGGAACTACCGGTGGAGGCAACACACCATCGGAAGATACGCCTGATCCTGTGACAGATGAGACGACACCAGAGCCCACAGAACCGGTGACGACGGCACCTCCGCCGCCACCATCATCTTCCGGGAACGCCCCTCCCGCGGCAACGGTACCGGGGGCACAGGTGATAAATGAGGATGCTACGCTGAATCTGAATGCCGGGAGTGGCAACGGCATCAGTATCAGCGAGCCTGACGGCGATGACCCGATGACGGTCACGCTTTCGGTAGGGCAGGGCACCTTAACGCTGGCAGTCGTAGCGGGACTCACCTTTACATCCGGTGCAAATGGTGACGCCACCTTTACCATTCAGGCAACGCTGGCGGACATTAACGCTGCGATTGACTCGCTGAGCTATACGCCAAATGCTGATTACAGCGGTGCTGATACGATTGTGGTGCTCTCCGATGATGGCAATGGCGGAACACATACCGGCATGGTGCCGGTAACCGTGACTGCGATCAATGATGCACCCGAAATGGATAATAGCGGTGCCATGCTACTGGCGGCTATAGCAGAGGATGACGTTACCAACGGCGGTAGCACGGTCGCCAGTATACTGGCCAGTTCCGCGGCAAATGGCGGGGATGCTGTTACCGATGCGGATAGTGGTGCGCTGGAAGGCATCGCCGTGACTTCGGTGGATAACAGTAACGGTACATGGGAATACAAGGTAGGTGCAGGTGCATGGACGGGTTTCGCAGGACTGGCAGGAAACAACGCCCTGCTGCTGGCAGCGACAGACAGTATCCGCTTCGTGCCCAATGCATCTTACTCCGGTCTTGGCGGAGACATCACATTTCACGCATGGGATCAGACGTCAGGAACGGCAGGTGGGTTTGCCGACCCGACACTGAACGGTGGCACGACAGCCTTTTCAACTACAACCGAGACAGCGACCATTTCCGTCAGCAACACCAACAATGACCCTGTTGTCTCGAATCTGGATGCCACACTGACCATTAATGAAACAGATGCCCAGAGCGGCAACCAGCTTGTCGATAGCGCAGTAGATGTTCTTGATATTGACAGTCTGGACTTTGATGGTGGGCAAATCCGTATTGAATATAGCGGTGCAGCGAATACTGACGATCAGCTTACCATACGCGATCAGGGTACCGGTGCCGGGCAGATCGGTTTCTCTTCCATCACCGGTATAGCGACAATGGGCGGTGTAGCCTTTGCCACGGTGAATGGAGCCAATGACGGGGCAAACGGCAATGATCTGATCTTTGATCTCAATGCCAGTGCCACGCCGGTAGCCGTGGAGCTACTGCTGGAGAATCTCCTGTATCAAAGTACGTCACAGGTGCATGACTCGGCACGTACATTGGAAGTCACATTGACGGATGGGGATGGTGGTGCCAGCGCTACGCAAAATCTCGTGCTTAATGTAACGGATGAAAGTGAGTCCTATGGCTTTACTGCGGGCGACGATACGTTGCTGGGTGGCACGGCGGATGACACGATTTCAGGCGACGCTGATGACTGGGGCACCAGTGATATTGTTTCCCTCGGCGGCGGAACCAACAGTATTAATCTCACCGGTGCCGGTTCTGCAAACCCGGGCGCGTCAGCGGTAGGCAATCTGGAGGTCAGCCTGGCAGATGTGGGGGCATATCTGTTTGATCTGGCCGCTTCGGGTGCAACATCGATGACCATTGACGGTAGCTTGCTAAGTGCAGCAAACATTCTGAGTGTGGATGTAGGAGGCTTCAATAATGCGCTAAGTATTACCGGTGGCGCAGGAGATGACACGATTACTGGCGGCAATGCAACCATCCGCAACACGCTGAGCATCACGGGTGGCGCAGGAGATGACGTGTTGCAAATCGACGATAATGCAGATATCCGGTTTGCAGATACGTCAAACCTTGCCGGTGTCGACCTGATTGAGTTACTGAGTAATGTGGGCCGGTTGGAAATAAACGATGCACTGGTCAATAACAGCGATGACGGAGATATACTCTATATCGATCAGGGAGCGTTCTCCCTGACCAATCTGCGCACTAACACCTTGTCCGGGCCCAATGAAGTCGTGGTGATGGGTGGCGGGGTGGTATCACTCTCTAATAATGACAATAACAGTGTGCGTGTGGCAGACGGGGTCAACGGAAGCATCAATGGCAGTAATCAGCGCGAGACGATTACCGGAGGGGATGGCGATGATACGTTTGACGGAAACCGCGATCACGATCTGTTAATTGGTGGCGCAGGAAACGATAGTCTGGACGGCGACAGAAATAACGATACGCTGGAAGGCGGCGCGGGCTCCGATACACTTACTGGCGGTCAGCATAATGATGTCTATCGTTACCTTGCAGCATCTGATTCCACAGCGCTGTCCATGGATCTGATCACGGACTTCAGCCTGACACAGGATACGATAGATGTCACCGGGCTGGGTGCACTGAACTATCTGGACAATGCATCCTTTACCGGGACAACAAACGAATTGCGCTGGGAAATTGATGTTCCCGGCAACCGTACATTTGTAGAAGCGGATATAGACGCGGATGCCATTGCTGATCTGCGTATTCAGCTCACAGGGCAGCACGGGTTTAATTTTGACCATTTTGTAGGCACACTGACCGATGTCAGCGGACCGATTCGATTACATTTACTCTGACGGCATCGCCGGTGGATAATCTTGGCGGTGATGATGGCACCAGTATTTTTATTGCGGAGGCGGCTACATTCCATACAACCGATACGCTGGACGGTGCATTCGGTCTGGATACGCTGGAATTTCAGGATGCCGTCACCATTCTGGCTGCCGACTGGGCAGACAAGAGTTCCATCGAGGTGTTACAGTTTAATGCAGGGGGCAGTGTAGTTGCGCTTACCAATGCATTTGCTGCCAGCAGTTATAATCAGGATGTGGAAATCAACAACCAGACGTTTGGGATAACGCTGGATACGTCCAACCTGACAGGCGGACGTGATGCGGTGATTGCCGGTACGGGTACGGTCACGCTGCTGGACGGCGTCAACAACCAGAATGTCAAGGTGAAGGCCAATGTGGCGGGAGATATTCAGGGCGGCACCGGGAATGATGAGATTATCGGCAATAACCGCAATGACAGTCTCAGCGGAGGCGATGGTAATGATCGCATCACATCGACAAACGGTACCAACACGATTGACGGCGGAGATGGAAACGATGTGATTACCGCCGGTAATGGGCGCGATGCGATCACAGGCGGACTGGGTAATGACACGATTCAGGGTCGCAACGGTCATGACACAATTGATGGCGGGGACGGTGATGACATTATTAATGCAGGGCTTAACAATGACAGTGTGGACGGTGGAGACGGTGATGATGATATATTAGGTGAACGTCATAACGACACGCTGAATGGTGGACTGGGTAATGACACGCTGGATGGCCACAACAATAACGACGTGATCGATGGCGGGGACGGTGACGACCGCATTATCGGTGGACGTCATACGGATGTCATGACCGGAGGACTGGGCGATGATGATTTTGTATTTAGCGCGACCAATCATTTCGGCATTAACGCCTC
>CAYMGS010000018.1:15991-19886 GCA_964390025.1 uncultured Rickettsiales bacterium
TCGCGCGATGTGATTACTGACTTCAACAATACCACACAGGCAGATGTGATCGATCTGTCTGCTCTGCCCGGCACCTATACGCAGGTCAGTACGGATAATACCGCCGGCAACGGAGCGGCTGATTTTACCGGCAGCGGTGACCGGGAAGTGGCATGGGAACAGTCAGGCGGCGATACTATCATATTACTGGATCATAACGGTGACGGTACAGCAGACGCCCATATTGAACTGAGTGGGCTGCTGAGTATGGATGGCGGAGATTTTGTATTTTAACCGCAGGCTGAGCTAGCGCTGTTGCGCCCATGAACCATCCGGCTTCAGGTAATATTCACCATAGCGCAGACGGGAATACAGCTTCTCAGCAGCCAGTTTCTCAACCACATTTAACGGCTGCCCGTTTTCCTTTGAAATAGCCATATATGCGTCCTTGCGCTTGGCGTTGATGGTATTGACCAATGTGTTGAGTTCTGCATCGGCAGGGCCAATGGCGGCAATGTAGCCGGTCGTGGTTTCACCTACCAGCCCACGTTGTTTGGCGGTCTGCAGGCTCATGGCCCATGCACTGGCAGCCATCGTGAGGGCGATCATAAAACTGAAGGTAAAAGCCATACGGCGAAATAATACGGGCATGATATGTCTCCTAGAAAATAGCGTCGTTTTCCATCGCGCGGTCGAGGTCTTTATCAATCTCGACCTTCACACGGTGTTCAATATTGACGTTCAGGTTAATCTCAATCGGTTTTTCCGGTGCTTCCAGCTTGACCGTGGCACAGGCAGGTGCCAGCATTAGAAGGGAAAGTGCGCATAAGGGGGTAAATCGTCTCATCGTAGCTCCTTTTGTATCCAGTCCTGAGTCGAGTCGAAGAGTTGCAGACTTTGGCGGATGGTTTTCATCACGTCACCCTGTATGGTGACATTAAGATGCACTTCACGCCCATCATAAACCGCCGGGTTGTTTCCTTCAAGCGCGAGTCGTACCACAACCTCATCTTCCGGAGCGGGTTCGACAGCCAGGTTCAGCAGTTTATATTGAAAATTGGCCAGCAGGTCTGCCACCTGACCGGCACGGCCCTGATCGCCCAGTGCCGCCAGAGAGTTGCCACGTAGCGCCAACCTGCCGGACTCCCGTGCTTTCAGCGCACCGTTACCAATACGGAGTATCCCGCCACTGTAGCTAATCGGTATCGTGCCATCGAGCAACCCGGTTGCATCCAGTCCGGAATCTTCCATCACTTTTGCGAGTATCTGCTCCAGATACGCGCCATCGATGGAAAAGGTGGTGGAAATGTTTTTGCCGGTACCCAGCGTAAACGGGCTGGCGCGCACCATGCCTCCGGCAAAGGGTAATGATACATCGCTGATATGTGTCTCGCCGCTGGCAAAGCTATGGCTTACCCGCCCGGTATGAAGTCCACTGTCATTGCGCAGAGAAAACGGGATGTTGATGGCGCCTTCAGAGACAGAGATATCCGTATCTCCTGAGAGCGGTGCAAAAAGCGGGTTCTCACCGTGATGTGTCAGACCGGAAATTGTGGCGTTACCCGACCAGAGGGACTTCCCGGGTTTCAGGCTAAGTGCCACCTTCAGTGCCTCAATACTGATACGCTGCTCATTCACGGAAACGGATGCCCCGCTGCTGGTGGCATGGAGTAACGGTATGGGGCGAAGCGTCAGCGTACCGTCAAACGGGGCATTAGCATGCGTATCCCCGTCGCGGAAAATAATACGGGCATTTTCCAGCTTCACAGTCTCAAGCGGTATGGAGGCAAACAGCGATGCGTCTACCGGAATACTGCCACCTGCCTTGTCGCCGCCACTGTCCGGCGTGATGCGATACTCCACGTTACGTAGCGTCAGGCTGGTCAGCTCCGGCTGCGTGAGTTCCTTCAGATTATAGGCCAGCGTCACCTCCGGCAGGGTGAGTGTTTCATCCAGTTGCAATACCAGCGGGGCAAAGGTGACACCCTCCATCGAGATAGATGCAATCTCCAGATCAGCAACCGGCAGGCCGCGCTTGTTTAGTTCGTTAACCAGTACAGGAGCCGCGTAGTCTTTCCATGGTAAAAACAGGAACACTGCTCCGGCAGCGAATGCCGCGAGGACGGGAAGTAAGAGAAGGATAAGGAGCAGGCGTTTCATGAGGGCAGACTATAGCAGCATTTCTGTAAAAAGACCGTAAGAGAAACCGGGATAATGTTGTTGTGAACTTTTTTCGCGCACCAATGCGGTGATACGTGCGAAGTTTGCGACATGACAACCGGCGTATTTCCTGCTACACGGAGCCGCAAAAGGAGAGCCCCCAATGGCCGAACCCGCGATTTTCAGCCTGCATGATGCCTATGTCACTTTTGGCAAAAAGCCACTATTTGAGGAGTTAAGTGCGCATATCCACCCGCGTGAGCGCATTTGCCTGGTGGGGCGTAACGGGGCAGGAAAAACGACGCTGATGCAGCTGATTGCCGGGACACGGGAGCTGGACGGTGGCAAGCGCTGGGTGGAGCCGGGTACGCGTATTGGTTATCTGGAGCAGGAAATTGAGATTGAGCCGAAGCAGAAAGTGCTGGATTTCATTCTCTCCGGCCTGCCGAAAGACAAACAGGATGACGCGCACCGCTATATGGCGGAGATGATGCTCGGGCCGTTTGAGCTTAACGGGGACGCGTTGATGAATACACTCTCCGGCGGGCAGGTGCGCCGTGCTGCACTCGCCCGCTCATTGGTGGAGGAGCCGGATATTCTGTTGCTCGATGAGCCGACCAATCATCTTGATCTCGGTGCAATTGAATGGCTGGAGAACTATTTGAAAGCCTATCGAGGGGCGTTGCTCTGCGTCAGTCACGATAAGGCATTTCTTGCCGCTATTTCCAATAAGGTGTTCTGGCTGGATCGCGGGCAGGTGCGCGTCTGCCCGAAGGGGTTTGCCCATTTTGATGACTGGTCCACGGAGCTGCTGGAGCAGGAGGCCCGCGAGCTTCACCGGCGTGAGCGTATCATGGCAGGCGAGCTGGAATGGGCGAATCGCGGCGTGAAGGCACGGCGCAAACGCAACATGAAGCGCGTGGCTGACATCCGGGCTGCGCGGGAAAAACTCAAAGCGGATAAATCGGCGTACCGACAGGTGATTAGCAAAATTGCCCTGCCGCAGCTCAGCGCTAATATGGAAACCAAAGTTATTGCCGAGTTTATCAAGGTCAGCAAATCCTATGGCAACACACGTATCTTAGAGAGCTTCAACCTGCGGATTATGAAGGGCGACCGTATTGGGATACTGGGCAAGAACGGCTCCGGTAAGACCAGTTTCCTCAAGCTGCTGATCGGGGAGGAGCAGCCGGATGCGGGCAAGGTGAAGCAGGCCAAATATCTTGAGATTTCTTACTTTGACCAGAAGCGCCGTGATCTGAATGACCGGCTTTCCATGCGTAAATTTCTGTGTCCGGAGGGGAGTGATTACGTCAATGTGATGGGCAAACCGCGCCATGTCTGCGGGTATCTGAAAGACTTTCTGTTCGACCCGAAAGCCTCGCATGACCTGCTGGGCACATTGTCGGGCGGGCAGAAAAACCGCCTGATGCTGGCGCGGGTGCTGGCGAACCCCGGCGGATTGCTGATCCTGGACGAGCCCACCAACGATCTGGATATGGACACGCTCGAGATGCTCGAAGACATCCTGTCGCGTTACGAGGGTACGCTGATTGTCGTCAGTCATGACCGTGATTTTCTCGACCAGACCGTCACCCGCGTGCTGGCCTTTGAGGGCGACGCGCAGGTGGAAGGGTATATCGGCGGCTACAGTGATTATCTGGAGGCCATAGGGAAAGCGCCACAGAAAGAACGAGGCAAGAAATACAAAGGGAGGCCAGGAGGCCGACCCAGCCCTGAGCCCGTCTCATCTGCT
>CAYMGS010000019.1:0-14797 GCA_964390025.1 uncultured Rickettsiales bacterium
GCGATGAATTCGAGCGCCACGATCGGGTCGTCGTGATCGGGGATTTCAATATCGTCACGAATAATATAGCGATCCTTATCCGCACGGTTGACCAGCCGGTAATTCCGAATCTGCGCCCAGGGCGCCAGAATAAATGCATAGCGCACACCATGCGCCAGCGCTTTGCGCTTTAACATACGGATAAAGGTCAGCGAGAAATCCGTACCGTGATATTCCGGCAGGCGCGCCAGCTTGGAAAATTCGCAGTAGGTGTGATGCTCCAGCTGAAGCTCCGGAAGCAGCTTACGCAGATTAATGCCATCATCTTCGACAGGCAGCGCACGATCCTGACGCGGCGAGCGCACCAGCATGCGCACACCTGCCACCACCAGCTTACCCTGACGCGCCACCAGAATCATTCCCTGACGGTCATATGCATCCGGGCCATCCGGAAAATGCTCCAACCCCCATTTCTGGGTATAAATGCGCTCTCTCAGCTCATAATACTGCTGCAGAAGCACCGGGTCACGGGTGAACTCAAACGTCACCTCTTCCTGCACGCCGGTATGTCGCTGGAAGCGTTGCTCCAGCTCGTTTTCCAACAGCTTGCCGTCCAGCGCCGGCAGAGCAGGATACTGCTCTCCACCGCTGGTTATCAATCGTTCAGTCATCGGGAAACACCACCTTTTTATTATACGTATCCCAGTTTTCTTCTAACCAATGAAGAAACAGTTTTCCACTATTAATATAGGTAAAAATTTGGTCAGCATCCATTTTGTGCGCTGCATGGTTGCGGATGTGACATATATGACGTGCTTGCACCGCTGCCCGATAGCCAGTACAACCATGCTGTCTTTGATCCTGACCAATATAAAAAGTAAGGGAAGCTATGTGCGGTATTATCGGGGTAGCGGGAGCGGCAGAAGCCGTCGATCAATTAGTCTATGGTCTGAAACGCCTGGAATATCGCGGCTATGACTCTGCCGGTATCGCGCTCATCGATGATAACGGCGTACTGAACCGGGTGCGGGCGGAAGGTAAAATTGCCAACCTCGAAGCCGCTCTGAAAGAAACGCCTCTGCAAGGCGCCACCGGTATAGGCCATACACGCTGGGCTACGCACGGTATACCAAGCGAGGCGAACGCGCACCCCCATGCGAGTGACGGGGTTGCTGTAGTGCATAACGGTATTATCGAGAACCATCAGGCGCTACGCGACGAGCTTTCAGCAGCCGGTTATAGCTTCACCAGCGAAACCGATACGGAAGTCATCCCGCACCTTATCAGCCAACTGATAAAACGTGGAAAAAAGCCGGGCGAGGCCGTCGAAGCCTGCATTAAGCGACTGGATGGCGCTTATGCGCTTGGTATCGTATTTGCCGATCACCCCGGACTGCTTATCGGCGCACGCAAGGGATCCCCGCTGGCCATAGGGTATAGCAAGGAAGTGGTGTATCTTGGTTCAGACGCCATTGCACTGGCGCCTTTCTGCACGGATATCAGCTACCTGGAAGAAGGTGATATGGTGGTCATCAAACACCATGACGTGCATATCTTCAATCATAATGGTCAACTGGTAAAACGCCCGCGTAAGCCTATAACTTCGGATAGCGACGATGCCGATAAGGGCGACTTTGACCATTTCATGCAAAAAGAAATCTTTGAGCAACCGCTGGTGCTGGCGGAAACCATCAATGCCTTTCATACGGAAGCTGGCGATTTGTTGCCCTCTCTACCCTGTTCATTCACAGACATTGAGCGTGTGAGCCTTGTCGCATGCGGCACCTCTTACTATGCCGGACTGGTAGCCCGACACTGGCTGGAGCGCTACGCCCGTGTCTCTACGGAGGTAGATATTGCCTCTGAGTTCCGGTATCGCCGCCTGGTGATGCCTAAGGACGGGCTGGCCGTATTCATCTCTCAATCCGGTGAGACAGCAGATACACTGGCCGCCCTGCGTTATGCGCGCTCCGTGGGCCAGCACACACTGGCACTGGTGAATGTACCGGACAGCTCCATGGCGATGGAAGCAGACAGCATGCTCCATACCCGCGCCGGACGCGAAATTGGCGTGGCCTCCACCAAGGCATTCACCACCCAGCTGGCCGCCCTCGCCTGCCTCAGCCTGCACATGGCCAAAGCACGTGGGACCATCAAAGCAGCGGAATACAAGGAAGCCGTGCATGCGCTGGGTGGACTGGCTGATCTTGCTGAGCAGGTACTGGCGCTGGAGCCAAAAATCAAAGAATTGGCAGCATCCCTGCAAGACACCCAGGATATGTTCTATATCGGGCGCGGCACCAGCTATGCCATTGCCTATGAAGGCGCGCTGAAAATGAAAGAAATTTCGTACATTCACGCCGAAGCCTATGCTGCTGGCGAACTCAAGCACGGCCCGCTGGCACTGATTTCTGATAATGTGCCGGTCGTGGTGATTGCCCCGCAGGACGATCTCTTCGAAAAAACAGCCTCCAATCTGCAGGAGACGGCAGCACGGGGCGGGCGTATTATTTTACTTTCCAATGCCAAAGGTCAGAAGGAGCTGGGCGAACTGGTAGAAGATTCACTGGTGATGCCGGAATGCCACCCGCTGGTGGCCCCGATTCTTTATGTGATTCCACTACAATTACTGGCCTACCACACCGCCATTCTTCGTGGCACAGATGTAGACCAGCCGCGCAATCTCGCCAAGTCGGTTACGGTAGAATAAAACCGGCTGCCTGAGCAGGCAGCCCCGGATAATATAGTAGTGTCAGCATCGCCAGTGAAATGGCCAAACAGGACGCGGCACCAGCCAGATGGGTATCACGCCTGCCGAGGAGCAGTTTGACCGCCAGCCACAGTAGCAGCGACACACCAAGTAGTACCGGAATAGCAGATGGCCCGATACATCCGCCTGCGACACCAAGCAGGATGGCATAGTCCGGCAGAGAGCCTTTTTCCTTCTTACGTAATACGCTCAGACGCCACAAAACAATCCCGCAGAACAGACCAAGGAAGCCACCGCGAATAAACTCAAACACCGTATCATCGAGCAGAATACGATACATTGCCCCGAACCCGGCTATGATCAACACGATGATGGTATACAGGCGCCGCTCATTGTAATAGAGCGCAAACTGGGTGATCAGGAAAACGCCAAGCGCGAGGATAATAATCAACTCGTCCCCCACGCCAAAGCGCCACAATCCGGTTACAAATAATATCCCGCAGGCCAGTTCTACCATAGCATAGAGTCCGGGAATACGAATATCACACCAGCGGCACTTACCGCGTGACATCAACCATGAGAAAAATGGGAAATTGTCGCGCACCTGCAGATACATGCGCCGGTCACACTCACAGTAAGGAGGGTCATTGGCGATTTTCAGACCACGCGGCAGGCGATAGACGATTGAGGTCGCATAATTGCCGATGGAAAGACCCAGCACTGACATAATGATAATGCCGATAATCAGGTCTGCCAACTCAGATGAAATCAAGGCTAATTCTCAACTTTGGACATTGGATTCATTAGCTTATCGAGGTAGCGCCCCTGAAATAGAGACACACCCATGGCCTGCCCGTAATCCACCGCTTTACGGTTATCACAGCGCGTGAGGATCACCCGGTTGGCTCCGGCTGCCTTGACCACCTCATAGATGCGTCGGTTATCGGCATTTTGCAGATCATCCGGCATATCCGCATTCCATTGCAGTTTCACCAGGTCAAAGCCCAGCTTCTCGCGGTCTACCTGCACAAAACTCTGATCTGAGAGACCATCGAGGCAAATCCGGTAGCCCAGCTTCTGCACCGTATCGCGGGCAATCTGGAACGCCCGCATATCCTCAAATACATCAGCGATCTGGATTTCGATGACCACCGATACCTTCACCGACGGTTTTACAAATTCATCAAACTCCATGAACGTATCAGACATCAGGGTGCGGATGTTCAGGTTCAGGCTCACCGGCAGTTCCAGGTAACGCATCGGGTCATGCTTGAGCATTTGCAGCATCCGCTGATCGAGTAACTCCGTCAGGTATTTAAACAGCCAGCGATTACTCAGCAGATCAGCATCCACATGCAACACCTGCCGCAGATGGGCTATATTGATATACAGTTCATCGAAGACACGCCGTACCATCATATCAGGAATAGCAGCACAGACGGGCTGACGGCGTACCACGGTGGAGAGATCTGCGCTGGCCAGATCACGCTCTACGCTGGCCAGACTGGAAGCATTGAAAAATTTAGAGGCACTGGCAATCTGGCGCGTTACCTGCTTGAGCAGTCCACCGCCGCCCTGCTGCTTGGCCTCCGGCGCAGGTGCCTGTGCAGGGCTGGCCACCGGAGGCGATGCCCCTTCGGCAGGCTGTCGTGAGCGTACACCACCCAGCATCTTGCCACGCGCTATCGCCGAGAACGCATCAAAGGTGTCGTCAAGCTCATAATACTGACAAAAAGCGGGGTTTTCTTCCCCATCTGCCGTGTAGGCCAGCGGGTCATCCATAAACAGGTAACGCAACTGGAACACGGCTTTATCAATTAATTGCCGTGGGGTGTGGTTGCAGAGCAGGATAGCGGTGTGGTCCGCACAGAGATAGACCGTTACCTGCTCATTCTTCAACACATCCTTGAGCATGTTCATCGCAATCTTGATCTGGTAATCATTGCGGTACTGCTCCATCAGGGATGCGAAGGCAAATACTACCCCCGTCCACCCGGACGCTTCGTCCTTCAGCTCTGCGAGCGTCTGGACAAGTTTGGCCTCAGCCCCTTTATCGATAATCTGCATAACCACACTACTTGCGAGAATTTCCTTTGCTTCACCTCAGCTTAGCATAGCGAAGCCCCGCAGCACTATCTACAAATAGCGTGCCACATACGGCAATTATACCTCAGAAAAGATTAGCGGAGTTTCTTTCTGGCAATAAATGCTTCCAAAGAACGCGTATCAACATCCAGCACCGGATCATCCATCGAATTAGTGAAGCCGATGCCAAGATGCGGGTAATCACCCCGGGCCAGTGAGGTCAGGCCAAAGTCGATGGCGCAATTCATCATCCACGTAAAGAGGTTCATCTCACCCGTAACGCTACCGATAGAGTGTTTGGCACGTAATTTCAGCTCTGAGGCACGCAACACACCAGCGTCCATATAGAAGCTACCCTCAACCACGGAGAAGGTGGTGTAACGCTTCAGTAATGAGACACGCACCGTATTTGCCACATCTGCAACAGACCGGATAGAGGGAATGGCCTGCACCACGCTTGAAACATCAAAACCTTTGATCACGATATTCTGGCCCAGCATCACGAAGGTGCCACGCCCGTTCTTGACCCAGTTATGCGGGCTCAGGCCGGACGTATTAATCTGCCCGTTCAGACTGACCTTACCACGGAAATTGGAATGCCCGGCCAGCGCTTCTACCAGCTTTACTGATGCAATATCTTCAAAGGAGAAGCTCAAACCAAGCTTGGGGACAGAATTCACATCAAAATTACCGTTTGCCTTAAGCGTACCATCCCATATGGCCGCCTTAAACCCTTTCATAACCCAGCGACCATTCTTGCCTTCCGCAATCATCCGCATTTTCCGCATCGGGAATTCCGGGTGCTGTACCTTATCGATGCTTAAATCCAGTTTACTGTTAAATCCCTTGAGATACCCAAAGCTGAAATGATCATCCTTCCATACACTCTGGAAGTTGTCTCGCGGTACCGGGCTGCGTCTGAGATTATCTGCGGTATACGGCTCCAGGTTAAAGCGCGTGATATGCATTTCTGCACCGATAAAGGGCACTTCTTCATTCTGGGCGTAATTAAAGTCCCCGGAAAACGTAATGCCACCCAGCTCAAATTTTGTATCCGTAAACGCTACCTTGCCCGGCTCAAGCAGTATATGCATGCTGGACTGCTTGCCTTTGGTCTTCGACAGGGTGTAATTCTGAAGCACAAGGTTGAAGAGCATTTTATAGCGCACCTCGTCCAGCCAGTCCAAACGCCGTATAATATCCTCAAAGTCATTTACCTTGAGGTCTTTTGGCGAAGTCGGGGTCATTAACGCAGCAAACGGATCCAGTTTGATACCACTGATGCGAAGCGTAAACTCACTGTCTACCTCTGCCTCACTGTTCATGGTCATCCCGCCGCTTGCGAAGAAATCACCGGCCTGAAACTTAAAGTCAGATACAATGCTGTTAGCCCGTGACAAAAACACGTTGGTTTTTGCTCTGAACTTGCCATCATGATCTGTGACAAAATCTTCATCCGTAAAGCCGAGATTGCGGGCAAAATCCTGAAGCTTCTCACCGATCAGCTCAATATTCCCGTCAAACTGGATTGATTTATCAAGGCTACGCTTGATGATACCAAACACCAGAAACTCGGTGTCTCCTGCCATGCTGAGAGACATCTGGTTTACCACCATTTCACCATCATCCAGCGTTGCCATAAAACGCGCGTTGCCCGCGTCAATTCCCCCAATGCTGAAACGATCCGACTTAATCTCAATATTGGCCGAGACATTTTCCGGCAGAAACCTTCCAATAAAACGATTAAACGCATCGTCTGAAACAGGGTGGTGAGGATCGAACGCATCGCCGAAGTCAAGTGAGCTGAAATTAAATGCGGCCTGCGTTTGTGGGAAGGCGTTATCGTCATGAATAATCTGACCGGAACCTGAAGTGGCCCCTGCCTTAATCGCTATTTCCGTCAGCGCATAGCGGGCACCGGAAGAACGCGCTTTGCCGTTGACACTAAACGGCACGGCTTCCGTAATGTTGCGCAAAATCCCTTCTTTGGCCTCTTCTACCAGAATGGCTTCCAGCCACGGCATCACATCCACAAAATTGATGGAAAAGACGCCATCATAATTCAGCCCGTTACGCGAGTGCCCCACCTCTCCTTTATAAAAGATGTGGTTTTCGCCCTCCCGGATATCCAGATCCAGCCCAAATGAATATTGCCGGACACTTGAAAAGGCTTTGGCTGTAAAGCTTCCCATAATTTCGACGGTTTTCTCAAGCGTGGTAAAGGCAATGTCAACATCCACGTCATTCGATAATTCATCCAGCTCAAACAGTACGTTAATGGCATTGAATTCACGGGTCTGCTGCTCTGCACGATTCGTCAGATTTACCGTCCCGCCCTCAACCGCCAATGCATTAGGGCGTATAAAGTCCATGTCAGATGTTTTCAGCCGGTCTACAAATGACCAGTTTGTTGTACGGTCCGGAAACACCTCAAGCTCTACCACCGGACGATGGATTGTGAAGGAATCCGCTTTGATCTTACCCATAATCAGGTCAATTGGATCGAGTGTGATCGTCACTTCTTCCGCCAGCAAAAAGCGATCATTCGAAGCAAGCCGGTGGTTCTTGACCTCAAAACGCTGCATCTGAATACTGGGAAGCGGCAACACGGAAAGCTCAACCCTAGAGGCACGGGTTTCATACCCGGTAAGCTGCTTAACCCCCTCATACACACGTTTTGCCATGACTTCCTTATCAATCAAGGCATGCCCCAGCACCCACAAGCCTATAATCAGGGCCACCAGCACTCCACCGCCAATAATTGCCGGGTGCTTTATCAGTTTTTTCGGAGGGGCCGCAGACTCTTCGGTATCATTCGTCTCTTCATTCATGGCGTCATTATAGTGATGTTCGTGAGTTTCATAAACCAGTTTCGCATGAATCCATGCGGTTGCATGAGCAATATACGCGGAGCATGTTAAAAAAACCTATATATAATGAAGATGTACCTGCGTAACGGGCTTCTTGCCCACTTCACGTACAACTGCCTTGCGTACAGCGGTGAAGACAGCAGACCTCAGCGCATCTCCTCCACGCTTTTTCTTTTTGTCGCGCCCGCTTTCCGCCACTTCACGCGCCAGTTCCGAGATTTCCCGCATAAATTCTTTATCTGCATGTTCATCCAGAATACCCGGGGCCGTGACAATGGGAGGAGCCGCGCATTTACCATGCTTGTCCAGTGCCAGTGACACAATCAGGCATCCCACTTCCTGCAATTTCCTACGGGTTTTAATTACCGGGCTATCCATCGGGATGATGGTATTGCCATCTACCGCCAGATAGCCGGAAGACACATACCCCTGAATACCCACCGGATGCTCCTGTGAGGCAAGGCAGACCACCACACCGTTTTCGCATTCCACGACATCCGGCACCTGCATTTTCCCGGCAAAAGCCGCATGCTCTTTAATATGCGTCTGCTCACCATGCACCGGCACCGCAATCCGGGGACGACAGAGCTGATACATACGCTCAAGCTCAGCACGTGCCGGATGGCCCGAGACATGGATCGGCGCATCTTTCTCCGTAATCACGTTCACCCCGAGACCCGCCATCTGATTATGCAGCCAGCGCAGGCGGGTTTCATTTCCCGGTATGATCTTAGAAGAGAAAATAACGGTATCCCCCTGCCGCAGCTTCAGACTGGGATGCTGCCCCTGTACCAGCTTGGTCAGAGCAGCACGTGATTCCCCCTGACAACCGGTGCATAAAATCATCACCTCTTCGGGTGGCAGACGCGACGCTTCCTTCTCCGAGATAAAATCAATATCCGCCAGATACCCGACATCCTTTGCGGCCGTCGTCACACGGTGTAGTGACTTGCCAAGCAGAACAATCTGCCGGCCTGCTTCATGGCCCGCGCGGACAATGGATTCCACCCGCGCAATATTGGAGGCAAACGTCGTGACAACCACACCGCGCTTCAGCCCGGAAATAGTTTGCTTCAACTCAGCGCGCACATCATGCTCCGAGCCGGAATCCCCTTCCACAAACACATTCGTAGAGTCGCATACCAGCGCCAGCACGCCTTCATCACCATATTTTTTTAGCGCTTCTTCATCCGAGACCGGCCCCAGAACCGGCGTCGGGTCCAGCTTCCAGTCCCCCGTATGAATGATCGTGCCATGGTCGGTCTTGATCGCCAGCGCCTGCATCTCGGGGATGGAGTGCGTGAGGTCCGTCAGTTCAAGCCTGAACGGCCCCAGCTCAATGACTCCCCCCGCTTCAACTTCTGTAATTTTTACACGGTTGGCCAGCCCTTCATCGGACATTTTATATTTCAGCATGGCAGCCGTAAATGGCGTGGCATAGAGCGGAACATCCACCTCATCCCACAAATACGGCACGCCGCCCATATGGTCTTCATGGGCATGCGTCAGCACCACCCCGAGAATATCTTCACGAATTTCATGCAGAAATTCTATGTTGGGCAGCACCACGTCAATGCCGGGGAAGTAATCATCGGCAAAGCCAATCCCCAGATCAATGACGATCCACTTACCCTTGTAATGGTACAGGTTCAGATTCATGCCGATCTCGTTGCAGCCGCCCAGCGGTACGAACAGTAAATCGTCATAATGTTTTTTCACGTTAAAGCTCATGCAGCCTTCCTGTTTCTCTCGTAAATCGTATGCAGGCCGCGAATGGTGAGATCTTCCACAATGGCCTCCAGTGTTTTGCACCCCTCTGCGTAAAGTGAGGCCAGACCGCCGGTTGCAATCACTTTCATCTCACCGCCGAACTCACGGCGTATTCCTTCGACAATACCGTCCACCATCCCGATATAGCCATAATATACACCGGACTCCATGGCACTGATGGTTGACGTGCCGATCACATGCACCGGCCTGCGCACCCGGATACGGGGTAATTTTGCTGCTGCCGCATGCAGAGCATCCAGCGACAGATTCACTCCGGGCGCAATCACACCGCCCAGATATGCACCATTCCGCCCTACGACATCAAAGGTCGTGGCCGTGCCAAAATCTACCACGATCAGCGGACAACCGAAACGATTCCACGCTTCCACCGTATTGACCAGCCGGTCTGCTCCCACTTCTTCCGGTTTCTCCACATGTACCTCGATACCAAGCTTCACCGCCGGGTCACCGACAATCAGCGGACGGACACTGAAGGTCTGCTCGCAAAGCCTCAGCAGAGGGAATTGCGCTTCCGGCACCACGGTAGAGATAATCGCCGCATCTATCGACCCGGCCTTAAGCCCCTGTCCAGCGAAAAACTGAAGCAGCAGCACGGCATATTCATCAGCGGTACGGTTCGCCTGCGTTGCCATGCGCCATTCCCCACGCAACTCTGCCCCGTCAAATACAGCAAAGACACAATTGGTGTTACCAATATCGATGGCGAGCAGCATTCAGCCCTGCTCCAGTTGCCGGAGCGCCATCACATCTCCGGCGTTTATCAGCCTGCGGTCACCATCCGGCAGAGTAAGGCTCAGGCGTCCCTGATCGTCGACATCTTCAAACCGACCGCATACTTCGCCCTGCTCGTCATGAATGCGGATCTCGCTGCCTATACGCCAGGCATGCTTACGCCATTCACTCAGTACCGGCGCAAAACCAGCTTCAACCCATGCATCATAACGCTGGATGAAATGATGGATAAACCGCGACAATACAATCTTGGCGCTAACAATCTGTACACCCGCTTCCATCAGGCAGGTTGCCGGGAACAGAACGTCCTGAGGATAATGCTCGATATTAACGCCCAGACCGGCAACCACCCACGGCTTGCCGCCTTCCAGTGAGAAAGACTCCAGCAGAACACCGCCAACTTTATGGCCGTCCAGCAGAACATCATTGGGCCATTTCAGCTCCAGCGTATGATCCTCTCCGATAATCGGTTGCAACGTGTCATAGGCGGCGAGCGCCATCACGAACGACAGTTCGCTCAGGCGGTCATGCGGTAGTTCCGGCTGAAGAAGAATCGACACAAACAGGTTGCCTTCGTCGGAAATCCATTCCCGCTGCATACGCCCACGGCCTGCCGTCTGCCGGCGTGCCCAGATAAATGCACCGTGAGATGCTCCGCCCTCAGCCAGTCGCCGTGCTTCGTCGTTGGTACTGTCTACCTCATCATAGGAAAGGAGGTGGTAATCGTCGATCAGGCGATGTGCGGTCCGGCTACTCACAATAAATACAATGCCTCAACTGCCTGTTCTGCGGGTCCAGTCACCAGAGCGGGCTGGAGGAAAAAGAAGAAGACCACCAGTACGCAAATAGTGACAGCCATACCAATAGGGCGGCTCATCTTATCCAGTGGTTCCTGTGCATCGTCGAAATACATCACTTTGACCAGCTTGATATAATAATAGGCGGCAATTACACTGGTCAGTACTCCAACAATGGCCAGCCCGTATAATTCTGCTTCAACCGCAGCCCGGAAAACGAAAAACTTGCCAAAGAAGCCGGCCAGGGGCGGAATGCCTGCCATGGAAAACATCAGGATCATCAGCCCCAGCGCAAACTGTGGATGGGTTTGCGAGAGGCCCGAGAGATCACTGATTTTCTCCAGATATTTTCCTTTGCGCTTCAACAGTAACAGGCAACCGAAGGCTCCGGCCGTCATGAACAGATAAAGCGAGAGGTAAATCACCAGCGCTGTGCTACCCTGCAATCCTCCGGCTGCCACACCAACCAGTGCATACCCCACATGACCGATCGAACTATACGCAAGAAGGCGCTTGATATTGGTCTGGGTCAGTGCGCCCAGTGCACCGACCAGCATGGAGGCAAAGGCTGCAAAGATGATGATTTGCTGCCAGAAGACTTTGAGCTCTGCAAATGGCTGCTCCAGCACGCGAGACAGTAGAAACAATGCGGCAATTTTAGGAGCAATGGCAAAGAACGCCGTCACCGGTGTAGGTGCGCCCTGATACACATCCGGTGTCCACATATGGAAGGGTACGGCCGATATTTTGAAGCAGAAGCCTACCAGTACCATAATAACACCGGTCACCAGCCCGTATGAAGTCAGCAGGGTCAGCAGGCTTCCTTCAGAAATAGCCGTCATCGTCACTGCTATCTCATCGAAATTGATGGTACCGGTAAAGCCGTAAATCAGAGAAATACCAAACAGCATCATGCCGGAAGCCAGCGAGCCGAGGACGAAATATTTCAGCCCCGCTTCCGAGGAGCGCACATTATCACGCTGAATCGCGGCCAGCACATATTGTGCGAGGGCGGCCAGTTCCAGACCCAGATAGAGCGCCAGCAGGTCAGATGCCGAGATCATCAGCATCATACCGAGCACGGCGAACAGAATCAGTACAGCATATTCAAAGCGCTGGTGCTCTTCATCGGCCAGCCATTCATGGCTGATAACCATGGCGAAAATGGCACCTATCAATACCAGCATTTTGCCGTAACTTGTAAAGCGATCGGACTCGAACATAGCGCGGAACAGCTCCCGGCCTTCCGGCATATTGATCTCAATCATGTACATTGCCATGCCCATGGCAAACACAGAGGCCAGCGCCAGCACAGGCGTCGAGCGGTTGCCGGTAAAAACGCCAACCATCAACAGGAAGATCGCGGAAATGCAGATAAACAACTCCGGCAGGATGGGGCGAATTTCGGCAAGTGTAAAGACGTCCATAACCCTCTCCTATTTCATGGCGACAAAGGTTGAGGTTTCATTCTCGATATGCTCGAGCAGGTTCGCCACCGAGTCATCCATCGCATCAAAGAATGGCAGCGGGTACACACCCAGCCACAGCACCAGTATGATGATCGGTGCAAAAATCAGCATTTCACGTGCATTCAGATCAGTAATCTTCTTAAGATCCGTTTTCTCCAGTTCTCCAAATACTACACGGCGATAGAGCCAGAGCATGTAGGCCGCACCGAGCACCATGCCACTTGCCGCCAGCACTGCCACAATGTGATTGGACTGGAAGGCCCCAAGCAACACTAAAAACTCGCCAACAAAGCCGGAAGTTCCGGGCAGGCCGACCGACGCCATGGTAAACAGCATAAAGACCGCTGCATATTTTGGCATACGCTCCACCAGCCCACCATAGCGGGCAATTTCACGGGTGTGCATACGGTCATAGATTACGCCAACACAGAGGAACAGCGCTCCGGATACAAGCCCATGGCTGATCATCTGGATTATAGCCCCCTGCACGCCCTGCTCTGTAAAGGTAAAGAGACCCAGCGTCACAAAGCCCATATGTGCTACGGATGAATAGGCGATCAGTTTTTTCATATCCTCCTGCATCAGCGCCACCAGTGAGGTGTAGACCACCGCGACAATACTGAGCGTGTAGATGAAGGGAACAAAGTAAAGCGATGCGTCCGGCAGCATCGGCATGGAAAAACGCAGATACCCGTATGCGCCCATTTTAAGCAGAATCCCTGCCAGTATGACTGACCCGGCCGTTGGTGCCTGTACGTGCGCATCCGGCAGCCAGGTATGCACCGGCCACATCGGCACTTTCACGGCAAAGGAGGCGAACATGGCAAGCCAGAGAAGTTTCTGAATATCCAGCGGCAGTTGTGGTGCCAGACGGATCAGCGCAGGGATTTCAAGTGTGCCGAAGGAGAAGTAGAGATAAAGAATCGCGATCAGGAACAAGACGGAGCCGATCAACGTGTACAGGAAGAATTTATATGCCGCGTACACCCGGTTATTGCCACCCCAGATGCCGATAATCAGGAACATGGGTATCAGCATACCCTCGAAGAAGAGATAGAAAAGCAGGGCGTCCAGCGCGGAAAAGACGCCAATGACAAACGATTCCAGCACGAGGAAGGCAATCATGAACTCCCGCACGCGCTCTGTAATCGCACTCCAGCTTGCCAGAATACAAATAGGCAACAGGAAGGTGGTCAACAGGATCATAAACAGGGAGATACCATCCACACCGAGATAGTAGTGAATATTATAGTCCGGAAACCAGACATGCTTCTCTACAAACTGAAATTCGGCGGTAGAGGTATCAAACTCGAACCAAAGATACAGCGAGACGAAGAAGGTAAGCAGTGTCGTCCATAGCGCCGTATTCCTGGCATTACGCTTGGAGACCTCATCACCACCCCGCACGAACAGGAAAATAGCCAGCGCTCCAATCAGCGGCAGAAGAATCAGCGGAGTAAGAATCGTTGCTTCCATCTTACGCCCCCACCGTGACCAGCAGATAGACATACCAACTGACAAGCGCCACCAGTCCGAGCATCATGGCAAATGCATAATGATAGAGGAAGCCGCTTTGTATCCTGCTGGCCAGCTTACCGCCTTCCATCGAAACATGTGCCGCACCGTTCGGGCCAAACGCATCAATCGTTTTTTCATCACCACGTTTCCACAGGAACATCCCAAGTGTTTTTGCATTCTGTACAAACAAATGGTCATAGAGCTCATCGAAGTACCACTTGTTGTAGAGGAAGTCGTAGATACTTTGGAATTTGGCCGCGATTCTGCCCGGAATATGGGTTAGTTTTTCATACAGGAACCACGAGATCACCAACCCGCCAGCCGCCATCACCAGCGGCAGGGCAATGACCCAGAGCGGCACATGGTGCGCCGCTTCCAGCACATCACCATCATGGAGCACATGCACGGCTCCATCCCAGAAATGGGCATGCGGGTCGACCATGCCAAAGGCATAATACCCGATCGCGCCGGAGAACAGAGCACCTGCAGCCAGCAACACAAGTGGCAGCAGCATAATCTTCGGAGACTCATGCACATGATCCATCACCTCCTGCGGTGCACGCGGCGAACCATGGAAGGTCATGAAAATCAGGCGTCCGGAATAAAAAGCCGTTAGGAAAGCGGCTGCAATACCCAGCACAAACGCATACATGGCGGCCTGTCCCTCTGCCGCAAAGGCGGCTTCGATGATAATATCCTTGGAATAGAACCCGGCGAACCACGGGATACCGGCCAGTGCCAGAGATCCGATCCAGATATAGGCATAGGTATAGGGAATATGTTTCCACAAACCACCCATCTTGCGCATATCCTGCTCGTCTGAAACCGCATGGATCACCGAACCGG
>CAYMGS010000019.1:14807-16995 GCA_964390025.1 uncultured Rickettsiales bacterium
GATCGCCGCGCCATATGCGCCCACGCCGCAGGCAAAGAACATATATCCCAGCTGCGAGCAGGTTGAGTAAGCGATCACACGTTTGATGTCATTTTGCACCAGCCCAATGGTCGCCGCGAAGAAAGCGGTGCTGGCCCCGATAACCGTAATGATATCCAGCGCTATCGGCGCTTCAGCAAACAGCGGCGAACAGCGCGCCACCAGGAACACACCGGCCGTGACCATCGTTGCCGCGTGAATCAGCGCAGAGACCGGGGTGGGGCCTTCCATCGCATCCGGCAGCCAGGTATGCAATAACAGCTGCGCCGATTTACCCATACAACCGATAAAGAGCAGCACACCAATCAGGTCAAGCAGCGGCAGATCATAGCCGAAGAACCAGAAACGCAGGCCCACCAGCATGGGCACCTGATCGAACAGCGCATCAAACTGCACCGTGCCGGTGACCAGATAAATCAGACAGATGGCCATTGCCAGCCCCAGGTCTCCCACGCGGTTCACAATGAAAGCTTTCATGGCGGCGGCATTAGCAGACGATTTTTTATACCAGAACCCAATCAGCAGGTAAGAGGCCAGCCCTACCCCTTCCCAGCCAAGGAACAGCTGGATGAAATTATCGGCCGTCACCAGCATCAGCATAAAGAAGGTAAAGAGCGACAGATACGCCATGAAGCGGGGTTTGTGCGGGTCATGGCTCATATAGCCAACCGAATAGAGATGCACCACCGCGGAGACCCATGTCACAACCACCAGCATAACAGCAGTTAGCGTGTCCACCTTCAGCGCCCAGTTTGCCACGAAATCACCCGAGGCAATCCAGGTGCCCAGCTCAACGGTTTGCGCCTCCCCGCCAAACACCACCCGGTAGAACACATGGCCAGCCAGCAGCGCTGATACAATCAGCGCACCGCAGGTGATGACCTGAGCCGCCTTATGAGCAATAATACGCGAGGTCAGCCCTACCATGCAGGCGGCAAGCAAAGGAAGAAAAACCACTAATGCCAGTTGAATCGCCATCGTGCCTACCCGCTCATCAGATTCACGTCTTCAACCGCGATAGACCCGCGATTACGTGCATAAATAACCAGAATTGCCAACCCGATAGCCGCCTCCGCCGCTGCAACGGTAAGAATAAAAATGGAAAAGACCTGCCCGGTCAGATCACCAAGCTGTACGGAGAAGGCAACAAAGTTGATATTCACCGCGAGCAGCATCAGCTCAATAGACATGAGGATGGTGATTATATTCTTTCGATTCAGAAAGATCCCGCAGACACCTAAGGTAAAAAGACCGGCTGCCAGCAGCAGGTAATGCACAATGCCAATACTCCCGTATAGCGGCTCCATTACGATGACGCCCCCTCTCCGGGTTTTACATTGACCAATGTCACGGATTCTTCACGTGTGCGTGACACCTGCCGCATAATCTTCTGCCTGCGCACACCCGGGCGGTGACGCAATGTCAGTACAATGGCGCCGATCATCGCCACCAACAGAATGAGGCCGGAAATCTGGAAGGCATAGATATAATCGGTGTACAGCACCCGCCCGATAGCACGGGTGTTGCTTATTACTTCCGCGTCCGGAATCGGGTGACTGGCCAGTGCTCTTTCTCCTTCTGTAACATTGGCTGCCATAAAGAGGGCACCCAGCTCTACAAACAACAGCAGCGCTATGCTGATACCTAGGGGCAACTGGCGGATAAACCCTGCCCGCCATTCGGCAAAATTGATGTTCAGCATCATTACAACAAACAGGAACAGCACCGCCACCGCACCGACATAGACAATGACCAGCGTCATCGCCAGATATTCCGCCCCCAGCAACACAAACAGGCCGCCTGCATTGAAGAAGGCAAAGATCAGGAAGAGTACAGAATGCACCGGATTGCGCGCAGAAATCACCATAACCCCGCTGAACAGCGTGAGGAAGGCGAAGGCGTAAAACATGACACTGGGCAGGTGAAATTCCATCATACCCCCTTGTTAGCGTGCACATTCGTGCGTGGCAAATCGCTTGCGGTATAGCATGGGGTACAGGCCCGGGCCAAGGGGTGGGTGTGTGTCATTCCTGCCTCTTACCGATATTCTGCATCCGCCGCGATGTTGGCGGCAATTTCCGCTTCCCAGCGTTCTCCGTTCGCCAGCAGCTTTTCCTTATTATAGAATAGCTCCTCACGGGTTTCGGTC
>CAYMGS010000019.1:17005-19857 GCA_964390025.1 uncultured Rickettsiales bacterium
TGCGGCGGGAATTGTCCTCCCGCTCTTCAGCCTCGATGGTAATTGCCTGAGCCGGGCATATAGCCTCGCATAATTTGCAAGCAATACAGCGCTCCTCGCCATTTGGATAGCGGCGCAGGGCATGCTCACCACGGAAACGCGGGCTGATCGGCCCTTTCTCATAGGGGTAATTGATGGTCACCGGCTTTTTGAAGAAATACTTCAGTGTCAGCCACATGCCGGAAAGCAGCTCTTTAAGCAACAAGGCATTAAAGACACGCGATATATTATTCATGGGGTGTCCTCCGGTGTTACTTCAAATTCCTGAATCTCTTCCACCACGTTTTCAATGAGCCGCTCTTCCTTCCGGATAATTTCATCTTCATACACAACATACCCGGATGTCAGCACGACCCATAGCAGCGAGAAGGGCAGGAATACTTTCCAGCCCAGACGCATCAGCTGGTCATAACGGTAACGCGGAAACGTGGCACGCACCCAGATAAAGACATAGAGCAGGAACGCCACTTTCAGCACAAACCAGACGACTCCGGGGATGAAGTCCAGCCCGAAGGGGGCCATCCATCCACCGAGGAAGAGAATGGCTGTCATGCCGCACATCAGGATCATGTTGGCGTATTCACCCAGGAAGAACAGAGCAAACGGCATGGAAGAATATTCCACGTTATACCCGGCTACCAGCTCCCCTTCCGCTTCCGGCAGGTCAAATGGCAGGCGGTTAGTTTCCGCCAGTGCCGAAATAAAGAAGATGACGAACATCGGCAACAAACCGGAAAAAGCAAACCAGTTATCACGCTGTGCTTCCACGATATCGCCAAGGTTCAGCGAACCAACCACCACCAGCACACAGACCAGCACAAAGCCGATAGAGACTTCATACGAGACCATCTGCGCCGCCGAGCGAATGGCACCGAGGAAAGCATATTTGGAGTTACTCGCCCAGCCCGCCATGATGATACCGTAGACACCGAGCGAGGAGATGGCGAAGAGGTAGAGAATCCCCACATTAATATCAGCGATGACAAAATCTTCATGGATCGGAATCACCGCCCAGCCCAGCAGCGCCAGCATAAAGGTCAACATAGGGGCCAGCAGAAACACCACCTTGTTGGCTTTGGTCGGCATCACCGTTTCTTTCAGGAATAGCTTCAACCCATCCGCGAGTGGTTGCAGCAGGCCAAACGGCCCTACCACGTTCGGCCCACGGCGCAGTTGCATGGCGGCAATCACCTTCCGTTCCATCAGCGTCAGATAGGCCACGCCACCAAGCAGCGGCACCACCACCATCAGGATACGCGCCACCTGCTCTAAGGCGGGCATCGCAAAATCAATGGCTTCTACTATTTGTTCCCACATACGTTACTTACCTTGTCACGCCGCTTTCTTCATTTCACTCAGCACCAGACGCGTGCATTCCGCCATGGTTTTAGAGACGCGGCTGATGGAGTCTGTCATGTAGAAGTTACGGATCACCTCTTCAAACGCACCCTTATCGATCTCCACGCCCCTAAGCACTTTCGCCGAGGGTTTCCATTGCGCCGGTTCAATTTCATCTATGGCTGCCAGCGATGGCGCAAGCTCTACCATGCACTGGCGCACATCTTCCAGCGTCGTGAAATAGAGGTTGATACCCAGACGCTCTGCCAGCGCGCGAATAATTTTCCAGTCTTCCTTCGCCTCTCCCGGCGGGAAGACGGCACGCCAGCCACGCTGCGGGCGGCCTTCCATATTGACGTAGGTGGCGTCTTTTTCGGTATAGGCAGCTCCGGGCAAAATCACATCCGCCCGCTCCGCGCCAATATCGCCGTGATGCCCCTGATAGATCACGAAGGCATCGCCGAAATAGCGCGTATCAATTTCATCGACACCAAGCAGGTAGAGCACCTCGATCTCTCCCTGGTCGATGCCCTCTACAATGCCCTCAATATCACGTCCGCTTTCCTGTGGCACAAAACCAACTTCCAGCCCACCGACGCGCGCTGCCGCCGTGTGCAGCACATTGAACCCGCTCCAGTCCAGCTGGATGATCGGGCTATGTGTGGCCAGATGCTGGGCGGCTTTCAGAATATCTGCCCCGTCTTCGCGGGCCAGTGCGCCCATACCCAGAATAATCACCGGACGCTTCGCCGCCGCGATGTCATCGGCCAGCTTATGCTTGCAGCGCGCAATTTTTTCCAGAATCTGCGGATCGTTACCGAGTTCTTCCACCGGATAGGTGAGGTCATGCGGGTTGCCAATATTCAGCACGCGCAGTTCACCGCTCAGGTAACGCTTGCGGATGCGTGCATTGACCAGCGGCGCTTCCCAGCGCGGATTGGTGCCCACCAGCAGGATCAGATCGGCCTCTTCAAGCCCGGCTATCGTCGTATTGAAGAGATAGGAGGCACGATCTTCCGGGTCAAGCTTCGCGCCGTCCTGACGGCAGTCCATGTTGCCCGAACCGAGTTTTTCCATCAGCTCTTTGAGTGCCACCATGCTTTCCGTACAGGCGAGATCCCCGGCCAGCGCTGCGATCTTCTCCCCCGGCACGCCGTCCAGCCGCTGCGCGATGGCATCAAACGCCTCATCCCAGCTTGCCGGTTGCAGCTTGCCATCCACCCGAATATACGGGCGATCCAGCCGCTGACGTTGCAGGCCATCACAGGCATAGCGGGTCTTGTCGGAAATCCATTCCTCGTTGATCTCTTCATTCAGGCGTGGCAGCACACGCAGCACAGCGTTGCCCCGTGAATCAATGCGGATGTTACTGCCCACTGCATCCATCACATCCACGCTCTCGGTTTTCTTCAGCTCCCACGGGCGGGCGACAAAGGCGTAGGGTTTGGAGGTCAGCGCGCCCACCGGGCAGAGAT
>CAYMGS010000020.1:0-6913 GCA_964390025.1 uncultured Rickettsiales bacterium
CGCAGGCGTTGCGCATCCTGACCCTGCTGGAGCAACGCTATGCGGAGTTTGACGGGCTGAATCTGACTTGGGAAGCGCTGGAAGGAGTGGCCAAGCATAACGGCCCGCTAATCGGTGAAAACAGTAAGGGTAAGCCGGTACCGCTTGCCATTGCACAGTATGTAAAAACCCATGATCTTGAGCTGGATACGTTTGCCGGGGCGGAAGCACAGGCAGCGGCGCTTGCAGACGATATTGCCTATAATAATCATGATATTGAAGATGGTATACGCGCCAAATTTTTTACATTAGAAGATTTGTGCGTGGTGCCGATGATCGCGCAGATTGTGGAGGAGGTGGATGCGCGCTACACAGCGATAGAAGAAAAGCGTCGGGTCCATGAGGTGATTCGCCGTTTGATTACCATCATGGCAGATGATCTGATTGCTCAGACGCGCCATGCTATTGAAATACATGGAGTTAAGTCTGCGCAGGATGTGCGCCATCTGTCACAGCCACTGGTACAATTCTCTGGTGAGATACAGGATTCCAATAAAATCTTAAAGGAATTCCTGATGCAGCGTATGTATCGTCATTATCGGGTCAACAGAATGGCGAGTAAGGCGAGGCGTATAGTGCGGGAGCTGTTCCATTTCTTCCATCATGAACCGGAGTGTCTGCCGGAAGACTGGCGGGCACAATCGGATGGCCCGAAGACGGAACAGACGGCGCGTCTGGTGGCGGACTTTGTGGCGGGTATGACAGACCGTTTCGCAATTCAGGAGTATCAGCGCGTATTTGATATGCAGGTTGTTGATTGATTGTATGTATAAGGAATATTAATAATAATGAATATATTCAAATGGATAAAAGATGAAATTTATAAATCAGTTGAGGGCATTGTGCCGGATACGCACAAGCGTCATGACTGGTTTGATGCCGTGGTTACAGAACCACCCAAAGACCCGACGCATGGGGATGTAGCTACCAATGCTGCCATGGTGTTAAGCCGCGCCACCGGGATGATCCCAAAGGAACTGGCGGCACATATTGGAGAGCATCTGACCTCACTTGAAGGGGTGGAATCTTACGAGATTGCCGGGCCGGGGTTTCTGAACCTCAGACTGTCAGCCTCGCTGCTGCAGCGGCAGGTCGCTGAAATTATTGAGCAGGGTATCACATACGGAGACTCAGCGCTTGGTGGTGGTGCCAAAGTGAATGTGGAGTATGTGTCTGCCAACCCTACCGGGCCTATGCATATTGGCCATGCACGAGGCGCCGTGGTAGGTGATGCGCTGGCGAACCTGATGCAAAAGGCCGGTTATGCTGTTACCAAGGAATATTATATCAATGATGCAGGTGCGCAGATTGATGCGCTGACCTGGTCTGCCTATTACCGATACTGGGAGGCATGTGGTAAGCAGGTGGATTTTGCCAAAGCGGCCTATCCGGGCGAATACCTGATTACTGTTGGTGAGGGCCTTAAGGCGGCGCATGGCGAGGCGTTGCTGACGATGGATGAAACCAAATGGTTCCCGATCGTGCGTGAATTTACCATGCATGCCATGATGGAAATGATTAAGGGCGATCTGGCCGATCTTGGAATCCGTCATGATGTATTCACCTCCGAGAAAACGCTGCACGAAGCGCAGAAGATCGCGGCGGCGCTGGAAACACTCAAGGAAAAACGTCTGATTTACCGGGGGGTACTTGAGCCTCCCAAGGGCAAAACCCCTGATGACTGGGAGCCCCGCGAGCAGACGCTTTTCCAGACAACAAAGTTTGGTGATGATTCCGACCGCGCGTTGCAAAAGTCTGATGGCAGCTGGACGTATTTTGCGGCGGATGTCGCCTATGCGAAAGATAAGTATGACCGGGGCTTTGAGACACAATTGCTGGTGCTGGGTGCGGATCACGGCGGGTATGTGCGGCGCATGGAGGCTGCCGTACGCGCGATATCGGACAGTCACGCAAGTGTTAATATCCTGTTGTGCCAGCTGGTGAAATTCATGGAGGGTGGTGAGCCGATCAAAATGTCGAAACGCGCCGGTACTTTTACTACAGTGCGTGACGTGATTGATGCGGTGGGTAAGGATGTCATTCGTTTTATTATGCTCACGCGCAAACCGGAGCAACCGCTGGATTTTGATCTGGCAAAAGTAACGGAGCAATCCCGTGATAACCCGGTGTTTTACGTACAATATGCCCATGCACGCTGTCACTCGTTGCTGCGCATAGCTGGTGAAGAGGTACCGGAAGCCGTGGAACCGTCTGCCTCGCCGGAGTCAAAACATCTGGATATGCTTAATTCGGAGGCAGAACTGGCGTTGATCAGCCAGCTGGTGACATGGCCGCGGGTGGTCGAAGCGGCAGCACAGGCGTATGAGCCACACCGAATAGCCTATTATCTGCAAGAGCTTGCTGCCGGTTTCCATGCGTTATGGAATAGTGGAAATGATGACATAACGCTTCGCTTTATCCAAAAAGATGCTATAGATATGACCATTGCGCGGTTAGCGCTGGCACGCGCCACGGCTACGGCGCTGGCTTCCGGCCTGATGGTGCTGGGCGTGCAACCGCTTAAAGAAATGTGAGAGAGAATAACAAGTCTGCAATGAAGAACGATTATGATGCGCCGGAAGGCGAAGCTTTTGATGAAATATACCAGTCTGACGGGCTGCGCTGGATGTCGGTTATTATTGTCTTACTGGTGATCTTCGGTTTTTTCAGCCTTGCCTGGTATGCGTGGCGTAATAACACCCAGTCTGTTGATACGGGCGGCGAACTAATCGTGGTGGAGGCCGATACCGCGCCTTACAAGGAGCAGCCGGATGAGCCGGGTGGTATGGAATTCCCGCATCAGGATAAAGAAGTTTATAACCGGCTGGTGGCAGATGGCGAAGCTGGTGAAGAGCAGGTGGAGCGCTTGCTACCTGAAGCAGAGCAACCGCTTAAAAAGCGGGTGGTTGCAGCGGAAGCAGAGGGGAAAACCGCAAGCTGGATCAATAAGAAAATTCATCCTTCCGGGACAGACGACACTACGGTTGAAGTGATCGAAGCAGCTGAAAAAGAAGCGCAGCAGGAGCCTGTTGAGACAGCGAAAGCCGAAGCAGTACAGGAAGAGCGGGAGAAAACGGAACGCCGGGATGAGGTGAAAAGCCAGTCCGAGATACCAGCTTACGTACCGCCCAAACCGGTCGTGAAGCCATGGCTACCAAAAGAAGAACCGAAGAAAGAGGTGGAGACAGTCTCCAAGAAGCCTGTCGCCGACGAAGATCCAATTGTGCAGCAGGCAGAAAATTATGTAAAGAAAGCCGCGCAGGTGCCGCCAGCAGTGAAAAAAGAGCCGGCGGCTTCTGCTGTTGAAGTGCAGCTGGCTGCGCTGCGTTCGCGTGCAGAAGCAGAAACCGTCTGGAAGCGTCTTTCCGTGCGTCACAAAGACCTGCTGGCCGGGCGTTCTCACCGGATCATGGAAGCAAACATTCCGGGTAAGGGTACCTATTACCGACTTCGTGTTGGCGCCGCTTCTGCTGCTGATGGTAAAAGTCTGTGTTCCCGTTTCAGCCAACGAAAACAGGCCTGTATCCTTGCCAAATAATCCTGTGAAACCATTGATTGTCGGGCTGGAGGGGCTGACGCTCACTGCGGCAGAGAAGGATTATATTCGTACGCATCAGCCTTACGGATTTGTCCTGTTTCAGCGTAATTGTGAATCGCCGGATCAGGTAAAAGCATTATGTGACAGCCTGCACGACCTAAGTGACGTTGAAGCGCCATTGCCCGTCCTGATTGATCAGGAGGGAGGGCGTGTGGCTCGCCTGAAACCACCACACTGGAGAGAGGCCCCACCAGCGGGATTATTTGCCGATATCGCCGAGTATAATCTGGCAGTAGCGGCACGGCTGGCATACCTGAATGCGCGCCTGATGGCGGCAGAGCTTCATGCGCTGGGAATTACAGTGGATTGTGCTCCGGTGGCCGATCTGCTGATTCCGGGATGTCATGATATCGTGGGAGATCGTGCGTATGGTGAACACCCGGTGCAGGTGGCGTATCTGGCGCGGCAGGTGGCGGAAGGGCTGCTGGATGGTGGCGTGCTGCCAGTTGTCAAGCATATCCCCGGTCATGGACGTGCCCTATGTGACAGTCATGAATCCTTGCCGGTGGTGGAAGCAACGCTGGAGGAGATGGAAAGCAGTGATTTCGTGCCTTTCTGGGATCTGGCGGATGTACCGTTTGCCATGACTGCACATATCACCTACACGGCGCTGGATAAAGACAACCCGGCTACATTGTCTTCCAAAGTTGTGCAGTATATCCGCGAGGTGATCGGATTCTCCGGCGTGCTGATGACGGACGATGTTTCGATGAAGGCGCTTTCCGGCGATATTGGCCAGACTGCCACTGCTTCGCTCAAAGCCGGATGCGAGCTTGTGTTGCATTGTAATGGACAGATGGGGGAAATGCAGACGATTGGTAAAGCGCTGGAACCAGTGGACGGTGTGGCGCGAGAGCGGCTGGAAGCTGTCTGGAATGCCCTTCCTTTGTATCATGATGAGGAAGAGATGGAGGAGTTGCAGGAGGAATACGCCGCTCTCTTTAACGAGGCAACAGGTGACAAAGCGGCCATGGTAGGCTAGAGTCGCGGCAGCAAACAAGGAGCGCTTCCTATGAGTATTGGTATCTGGCAACTGGTTCTGATTCTGGCAATTGTGTTTATTCTCTTTGGCGCGGGGAAACTGCCACGCGTGATGGGTGATATCGGTAAAGGTATCCGCTCTATGAAGGACGGTCTGAAAAGTGAGGACTCAAAATCCGTTGAGGATAAGTCCGAAAAATCGTAAGCACCGCCGTGCTCATGTTGATGAGCTGTATATTAGAGCATGCCCTTGCATACGGGGGTATGACGAATGAGAAAAAGCCATGTTCGATATTTCTTTTGCTGAGCTTCTGATCGTTGCGGTGATAGCGCTGGTCGTGTTGGGGCCAGAGGAATTGCCACGTGCCCTGCGTGCTGTCGTGAAGTTTTTTCGTTCCCTTAAATCCATGTGGCTGGAGGTACAGCAGGGCATTGATACGCTGATGGATGACGAGGATGTCAAAGAGGTGCGACGTCAGGTAGATGCTGAGCGGCGCTATATCATTGATGAGGCGGGCAATTATCAAGAAGTCCATGACATTTCTGAATGGCTGGATACGAAGCCGAAACCAGCACCGAAGCAGGATACGCCGAGTGAGTGAAGCGGATGATAGGCGCCGGGCGCTGGTAGAACATCTGCGTGAACTGAAGCAGCGGGTGATGCTCTCTATTGTGATCCTGCTGGTGGCAACGGTTATATGTTACGGCTTTGCCGATCAGCTGTTTGCCTTCCTCGCGGAACCATTGGCACAGGCGATGGGGGAAGGGCGACGGATGATCTTTACCGGCCTGCCGGAAGCCTTCTTCGTGAAGGTGAAGCTGGCATTTTACGCCGGGCTGCTGGTCAGTTTTCCGCTGATTGCTACGCAGTTTTACCTCTTCCTGGCGCCGGGCCTGTATAAGCGTGAGAAGCGGGTGCTGGCACCGTACCTGATCGCAGCGCCGTTACTCTTTGCCAGTGGGGTGGCGTTGGCTTACTTCTATGTGTTTCCGTTGGCATGGCAGTTTTTCCTTGGCTTTGAACAGGGCGCGCTGGATGACGCCGGGGTACCAATTGTGCTGGAGGCGCGCATTAGTGAATATCTCTCGCTGGTAATCCAGATTGTGTTTGCCTTCGGTGTGGCGTTTCAGTTGCCAATTCTCCTGACATTACTGGTGCGTGTGGAGATGCTCAGTGCGCAGAGCCTGCGACATGGCAGGCGCTATGCAGTGGTGATTCTGGTAACACTGGCGGCCATTCTGACGCCGCCGGATATTGTGAGCCAGCTAGGGCTTTTCCTGCCGCTGTACCTGCTGTATGAACTATCGGTAGTGATGGCGGGTATCATTGAGAAAAAGAAGGAGAAAGCGCCTTGCACGACATAAAATATATCCGTGAGAACCCGGAGGCGTTTGATGTGGCGATGAGGCGCCGTGGCTTAGAGCCGCAGGCTGAGGCGCTGATCGCGCTGGATGCGGCGCGGCGTGAGCAATTGACACAGATTCAGGAATTGCAGTCACGGCGCAATGAGCTGGCCAAACAGATCGGGATGGCGAAGAAGGCGGGAGACGATGCCGACGCGCTGATGCGTGAGGCGGGCGAGGTGAGTGATCGCCTGAAAGCGATGGAAGCTTCCATGGAAGACGACGACAAGTTGCAGGAAGCGCTGGCGGCGCTGCCCAACCTGCTGGCGGATGATGTACCGGACGGCGCGGATGAGGCGGATAATACCGTGCTGCGCATGGAAGGTGAAAAGCCTGCTTTCAGCTTTACGCCGAAAGACCATGTAGACCTCGGCGAAGGGCTTAAGCAGATGGATTTTGAGACGGCAGCGAAAATGTCCGGTGCGCGGTTTGTGCTGCTCTCCGGTGCGCTGGCAAAGCTGGAGCGTGCTTTAGCGCAATTCATGCTGGACGAACATACAGCCAATTACGACTACACGGAAGTGGTGCCGCCGCTGCTGGTGCGTGATAATGCGGCATTCGGGACAGGACAATTGCCGAAATTTGGAGAAGACCTGTTTCGCACGACTAATGATTACTGGCTGATTCCCACCGCCGAGGTGCCGCTGACCAATATTGTGGCGGATACGGTGATTCCGCATAGCTATCTGCCGCGTCGCTATACCTCCTACACACCATGTTTCCGCTCCGAGGCCGGGTCGGCGGGGAAGGACACGCGCGGGATGATCCGCCAGCACCAGTTCGACAAGGTCGAGATGGTGCGCTTCTGCAAGCCCGAGGACGCGGAAGAGCAGCACCTGCTCCTCGTCGGCCACGCGGAGAGGGTGCTCCAGAAGCTCGGGCTGCCCTACC
>CAYMGS010000020.1:6923-8367 GCA_964390025.1 uncultured Rickettsiales bacterium
ACGCGCGGGATGATCCGCCAGCACCAGTTCACCAAAGTGGAGATGGTCAGTATCGTCGCACCGGAAGAGGCGGAGGCTGAGCATGAGCGCATGCTGGGTGCGGCGGAGAATATTCTGAAAAAGCTGGGGCTGCATTACCGTGTGGTGCTGCTTTGCGCCGGTGACACCGGGTTTTCCGCTGAAAAAACCTACGATCTGGAAGTCTGGATGCCGGGGCAGGATTGCTTCCGCGAGATTTCATCCTGCTCGCATTTCGGGGCATTTCAGGCGCGGCGCATGAAGGCACGGTTCAAGCGGGAAGGTGAGAAGAAAACCGAGTTCCCCCATACGCTGAACGGCTCCGGGCTGGCGATTGGCCGCACGATGATTGCGATTCTTGAGAATTATCAGCGCGAAGATGGCAGCATCGAGGTGCCGGAGGTGCTGCGCCCCTACATGGGTATGGAGTCCATTGCCGCATGATGGTACAGGAAGCACAAAAAACAACTACCATTGACCTGTATCAACCTTCCGATGCGGCGGCCTTCAAGGCACTCAATATTGCATGGCTGGACGCGTTCTTCGAGGTGGAGCCGTTTGATGAGCAGGTGCTCTCCGACCCTGAGCGCTACATACTCTCTGGCGGTGGCCAGATTGTGATGGCCCGTGATGGCAAAACAGGCGCTGCCATTGGCACAGGCGCTTTGCTGCCCCTTGCATCTGGCGATAGCGTCCACATGTATGAGGTGACAAAAATGTCCGTTGATCCGGCTTATCAGGGGCAGGGGATTGGCCGCCGTATATTGCAGGCGTTGATGCTGCTGGCAGAAGAGAAGGGCATGGAAACACTCATTATCTACTCGTCTCGCAGGCTCGAAAATGCCATTCATCTCTACCGCAGTGAAGGGTTTGTGGAAGTGCCGATTCTCCCCGAGGAGCAGGGGCGTTACGCGCGGTGCGATATTAAACTTGAGAGAAGGCGGTAGATTCATCCATGCTGTCCATTCCAAAAGACCTGCGAAACGCCCGTATCCTTGTCACCAATGATGACGGGGTGCATGCGTCCGGCATTGGGATACTCACTAAGCTGGCAAAACAATTCTCGAATGATGTGTGGGTGGTGGCACCTGAGCTGGAGCAAAGCGGGGCCGGACACTCGCTGACGCTGCATCAGCCACTGCGTGTGCGTAAACTGGGGCCGAAGCGGTTTGCTGTCAGCGGCACGCCGACCGATTGCGTGCTACTGGCAACAATGGAGGTTATCCCGAAGCGCAAGCCGGTAGACCTGATCTTATCAGGTGTGAATCGTGGCCTGAACGTGGCGGAGGATGTGACCTATTCCGGCACGATTTCAGCAGCGATGGAAGGTGCATTGCTGGACTATCCATCCATTGCCTTTAGCCAGCAAACCACCGATGAACCCGTGCTATGGGAGACGGCGCAGCATTACGTTGGGAAGGTGCTG
>CAYMGS010000020.1:8377-19143 GCA_964390025.1 uncultured Rickettsiales bacterium
CTGTGCGGATTTGAAATGCCGCTGGCGAATTTTATCTCGGTAAATATACCCCATGCGGCACCAGACAAAGTTAAAGGCATTCGGCTGGCGCAGCAGGGACGGCGCAAAATTGCCGATAAGCTGGATGGTCGTCTTGATCCTAAGGGGCAGCCCTATTTCTGGATTGGCGGACCAAAATTCCAGGACTTAGAGGATGCGCCGGGCACCGACCATGCGCTGATTAAGGAGGGGTATGTGACTGTCAGCCCCCTGATGCTGGACTTAACGAACCGCGAGACGATGCAGTCCATGCAGGCGCATATGCGGAAGGTATTGTGATGTATCTGAATACTACTACCCCCACCTCAGTCCTCCCCCTGTCAGGGGGAGGAAGTGAGTCGCGCTGTAGTGCAACGAAAGCGGACGAGCAGAAGGGGGTAAAATGAATACAACTGAACGCTCAACCCACAATGATGAGTTTCTCGCCGCCAAGGTACGATTGCTGATGAAACTGCGCTCGGCGGGCATTACGGATACCAGGGTGCTTTCTGCCATTGAACGGGTGCCGCGTGAACTGTTTGTGCCTGCCATGTTTCATGACAAGGCCTATGACGATGTGGCGCTGCCGATTGAATCCGGCCAGACCATCAGCCAGCCTTCTGTGGTCGCGTGGATGACCATGGCGCTGAGCGTGAATGACCGTCACCGTGTGCTGGAGATTGGTACGGGTTCCGGGTATCAGGCGATGATCCTCTCGCATCTGGCGCGCCGGGTTTATTCAATTGAACGGCATAAGCCCTTACTGGATGTCGCGGAGGCCCGCTTTAAGGATGCGGCGCGTACCAATATCACCGCACGCCACGGGGATGGCTCGAAAGGCTGGCCGGAAGCGGCACCATTTGACCGCATCATTGTGACGGCGGCAGCACGCGAGATTCCCTCGAGTCTGCTTGACCAGCTGGCGGTGGGCGGGGTGATTGTGGCACCGGTAGGAGACCCGACTGATGTGCAGATATTGCTGCGTCTGAGTAAAGATGAGAACGGTATTTCATCCCAGCACCTGATGAATGTGCGTTTTGTGCCACTCATCGAGGGTAAGGCAGATGAGTAGCTCACAGAACGCTTGCAAAAAACCCTGCACTTTCTAAGATACGCGGCATGAAATATCTTGCTTTAGTTTTGATCCCTGTTCTTGCCGTTGCCTGTACGCAACGTAACGCTGCGCCGGTGGAATATCGCGGTGGCTATTATTTTGGCAAAGAAGGGGCGTATGACCGTCGGGGCAATGAACTGCCCCGTTATTCTTCTTACAATCCTGCGCCTGAAACGGAGTACCATGCAGATAAATTTGTCGGGGAAGAAGAGCGTTATGGTGTCAGTGCCGAAATAGGAGATGTCTCTGCTTCCGAACTGCCGCCGCCAGAGCCGATTGAGTCACGCCCGCTGGAGCCTGCCACCTCTTCGCAATCAGGTGACTATGATGAATGGGGGCAGCCAACGCAATCGGTCACGGTAACGCCGGATGAAAGTGTTGTGGTTGAGCAGACTCCTGAAGTGCAGACTGCGTATGCGCCGCCGCCTGCTCCTGTGACGACACCCTTGCCGCCCAAAGAAACCGCTGGCAGCTTTATCTGGCCATTGCGTGGTGAAATTGTCTCCCGCTTTGGTAAGAAGCAGGGCGGACAGGTCAATGACGGGATCAATATCAAGGCGCGTGAAGGGGAGCCGATTCGTGCCTCCGCTGACGGGATTGTTGTCTATAGCGATGATGAAATCTCCGGCTATGGTAATATGGTCATTATTCAGCACCCCGGCGGGTACCTTACCGCCTACGCGCATGCCAGCGAGCTGGTGGTCAAAAAGGGAGATGATGTAGTAAAAGGGCAGCTGATCGGGTTCGTCGGTAAGACCGGCAACGTGAACACTGCGCAGCTGCATTACTCCATTCGCCAGAATAAGCGCGCGGTGGATCCGGAATCCGTACTGGTGAGTGACTAAAGCTGCCTGCCCGTCTGACCAGCTATATCCACGATAAACTGCCATGCCACCCGGCCTGATCTGCCACCGCGTGTCGTGGCCCATTCCAGCGCCTGTGTGTGTAACGTATTGTCTGGCACCGGCAGTTCAAAATGATCGCGGTAGCTGGTGACAATGTCCAGATAGGTCGGCTGGTCAAGGTGATGGAAACCAAGCCACAGGCCAAAGCGGTCGGAGAGCGAAACTTTTTCTTCAATGGCTTCACCCGGTTGCAGGCTGGCGCGCTGCTCGTTTTCTGCCATCTCACGCGGCATCAGGTGGCGGCGGTTGGAGGTGGCATAGAGCAATACATTCTCCGGCCTGCCTTCCAGCCCGCCATCCAGCACGGATTTGAGTGATTTATAGGTGGTGTCACCGGCGTCGAATGACAGGTCATCACACAAAAGCAGGTAGCGTCGGGTGGCTCCCCTTAATATCTGCATTAGTTCAGGTAGGGCATGAATTTCTTCCCGCGCAATTTCAATCAGGCAGATTGCGTGCGGCGTTTCCTCATTCAGCGCCCGGTGCACGGCTTTGACCAGTGAGCTTTTGCCCGTGCCACGTGCGCCCCAGAGCAGCGCATTGTTTGCGGGCAACCCCTCCGCAAAGCGCCGTGTGTTTTCCAGCAACGTGTCACGGGCGTCGTCAATACCTTTGAGCAATTCCAGCGGCAGTGCGTGTACCTGCTGAACGGCACGAAAGTTATGAGACTCCGCTTCGTAGCACCAGGCATCTGCACTATCGTCCGGCGCGGTGGGAAGAGTGTGCTTGCCTTCCAGAGCATCGGCGATGCGGCGAAGTTGCTGTGCTATCTCTTCTTCCTGTTGCATATCTCTTCCGTTATTTTGTCGTTGCCCGCGCTGGCTGCGCAATCCATTATGGCTTACCTGTTTAACTGAGGTGATGACAAGCGATAATACATGACGGATATACTGAATATCGTCTGGCTACGGCGTGACCTGCGACTGCATGACCATGCTACGCTGGCGGAAGCATTGCAGCGGCAGGGTGCGGTGCAGCTGGTGTTTATCTTCGATACGGAGATACTGGAGCAGTTCCCGGAATCGGAAGACCGTCGTCTGAGCTTTATTGCGCATCAGCTGGTAGCGTTGGAAAAAGAGTTGCACACACGTGGAGGTGGTCTGCTGGTACTGCACGGCAAGGCGCGAGAGATGATGCCGAAACTCTGCGCTGCTACCAACGCTTCTGCTCTGTTTGCGGCGCGGGATGTGGAGCCCGGCCCCCGCGCACGGGATAAAGCCATATTTGAAGCACTTAAAGGCGAGATCGAAATGGTCGGCGTGTGGGATCATCTGCTGATGCCGCCCGGGCAGGTGCTGAAAGATGACGGCACCCCGTATCGCGTATTTACTCCGTATTATAAACAGTGCCGCAAACATTATGCAGACGGTTATCTGGCGGAGCATAAGATAAAGGATAATAACCGTTACGCAGATATACAGAAAATCCGTAAACAGGTGCCGGAAGCCGGGCTTAAAGTGCTGGATGCTTCTTCGGCGTCAGGCATGCTTAAGGCCATCGGGTACCGGGAGGTGGACACCGGGCCATGGCAGGTGAGTGAGGCGCATAACCGTCTGGAAGCATTCACGGATGAGCAGCTTGCTGACTATAAAACGGCGCGCAACGACATGGGCAAGGATGGTACCAGCCAGCTTTCTCCATATCTGCGGTTCGGTCTGCTCAGTGTGCGGGAGTGCGCACGCCTGAGCGAAGAACGCCCGGGCTATGAAAAATGGCTCAGTGAGCTGGCATGGCGGGATTTCTATGCCATGATTATGTATCATTTTCCGGAGGTGGTGGAGCAGGAGTTCCAAGAAAAATATCGTGACACGCTGAAGTGGGAGAATAATGAAGAGCATTTCAGGCGCTGGCAGGAGGGCATGACCGGCTACCCGGTAGTGGATGCCGCCATGCGCCAGCTCGCTGAGATTGGGTGGATGCACAACCGGGCGCGGATGATTGTTGCCAGTTTTTTGACGAAAGACCTGCTGATTGACTGGCGTTGGGGAGAGCAGCATTTTGGCCAGTTGCTGATGGATTACGACCTTGCCTCCAACAATGGTGGCTGGCAGTGGGCTGCTTCCACGGGGACGGATGCGCAACCCTATTTCCGTATTTTTAATCCTGTCTCGCAGGGCGAGAAATTTGACAGTGAGGGCGAGTATGTACGCCGCTTTGTGCCGGAATTGAAGGATATGGAGACAAAGCATATCCATGCGCCATGGAAGCATGGCGGTACGAAGGATTACCCAGAACCTGTTGTGGATCACAGTGAGATGCGCAAACAGGCGCTGGCGATGTATAAGGCAGCGGCATGAAGCGGCACGGTATCCTGCTGCTGAAATATGCGCTGGCACTTGCCCTGCTATACTGGGTGTTGTCGCAGGCCGGGCTGGCTGATATTGGTGCAACGCTTTCCGGTATCTCTCCTCTCTGGTTAATCGCTGCATTTATGCTGTTTAATTTAGGTCAGTGGGCCAGCTCTGAGCGCATGCGTTATTATTACCGGCAGGCCGGATATACATTGGAGCCGGGGTTCACCCTGAAACTGACCTATGTCAGTATGTTTTTTAACCTGCTGGTGCCGGGTGGCATTGGTGGAGATGCTTACCGCGTGGCGATACTAAAGAAACTCGATAATATTCCGCTGGGTACCGGGGTACGGCTGCAATTCAGTAACCGTGCGAGCGGGCTGGTCGTGATTATGCTCTTTATTCTCCTGCTGATGATCGCCAGTTCCCTTGCTATCGAAGGCTGGGTGATGGCTTCCGGGCTGCCGCTGGCGCTGGCCATGCTGTTTGGCGGGTATGGATTTATCCTGCTTCCGATCCTCAAGGAGTCTGTCGATACTGCCATCGGTGCATTTTTCTGGTCTGTACTGGTGCAGGGGCTGGGGCTGACAGCGGCGGCGATGGTGTGTATCGGGCTGGGCGGTGGCGATTTCCTGACAGACTATCTGCTGCTCTATCTGCTAGCGCAACTGGCTGGCATGGCACCGGTCACGATTGGCGGGCTTGGGCTGCGGGAGCTGACCTTTTATTATGGTGCCATGTGGATGCAGGGTTACGGGGAAGTGCCGCTTCAGCCGGAACTTGGGGTGGCACTCTCGCTGGCATGCTTTGGTCTGACGCTGGCCATGGCACTTATCGGGCTGATCTGGGTTGGCAGAATCCGTAAAACAGCGCCCGAATCCGCTTGACTTTAGGGCGCAAGTCAGTATGTTTCCTCGTTCATTTGACCCGAGTGTGGATGGAAGATCATGGCTAAAAAAGCAACCGTACTGGTAAAACTGGAAAGCACTGCTGATACCGGTTTTTTCTATGTGAAGAAAAGAAACCCTAAGAAACAGCCGGAAAAGATGAATTTCCGCAAATATGACCCGCGTGCCCGCAAGCATGTGGAGTTCAAAGAAGTGAAGATGAAGTAAGCCATGATGGTTGACCTTTCCTCTCTCCTCATTTCGTCTGCCTACGCACAGGAAGCTGGTGCCGGTGCTCCGTCTCCCATTGCCGGGCTGCTGCCATTTCTGCTGATTATCGTCGTCTTCTGGTTCCTGATTATCCGCCCGCAAAGCAAACGCTTTAAAGAGCATCAGGCGATGATCAAAGCGCTGAAAAAAGGGGATCGCGTGGTGACTGGTGGCGGGATTGTCGGCAAGATCGTCAAAGCAACGGAAGGCAGTGATACGGTAGATGTGGAAATCGCCTCCGGCGTGACCGTGGAAGTGACCCGCGCTACCATTACCTCGCTGGCTACAACGCCCGAGAAGAAAACCGCTGCCCCGGCTGCCAAAACGCCCGCGAAGGGAAAAGGCAAAAAAATCGCCAACGATAACTAGTCGTTGTTGCGTCGGGCGGCGCTTTACACTATCACTGGCGCATGCTTGAGTTTTCCCGGTTTAAAATCACCACTATTATTCTCACCTGCCTGATATTCTTATATCTGGCGCTTCCTAACTTCCTGAGTGCTGAGCAGCGGGGGCAATTCCCTGAGGGTACGCTTGGCAACACGATGAGTCTGGGGCTGGATCTGCGTGGTGGAACGCATCTGCTTTACGAGATGGAGTTTGATGCGTACCTTAACGAGCAGATGGAAGTGTTGCGCTCCGATGTACGCCGTACGCTCAGGGATGCCAAGGTCGGGTATGCTAATATTGCTACCGGTGCGAAAAGCGTTTCCTTTACGCTGCGCCGCGAGACGATGGGCGACCAGTCGCTTAGCTCGCTGATGCGCAATGCCGGGCGGGGGCTGGAATATGATGAGGATGGCGACCGCGTGACCGTGTATTTCTCCGATGATGAAGTCAAGCGTCGCCGCTTAGAGTTACTGGAGCAGTCTATCGAGATCATCAACCGCCGGGTGAATGAGCTGGGGACGACCGAGCCGTCAATTACCCGTCAGGGCGAGAACCGTGTGCTGGTGCAGGTGCCGGGTGCTGACCCGGAGACGATTAAACCGGTGATTGGTAAAACGGCAAAAATGACCTTCCATATGGTCAATACCTCACTGAGTGAGGAAGCCATTATGTCTGGCAGGTTACCCATTGGCACAAAGATGGTGTACAGCGATGAGTCCAACCTTAACCCGGATGGGACGCCGCGTAGCTATGCGATTAAGTTGCCTGCCGAGCTTTCCGGAGAATTGCTGACCAACGCGTATGTGTCATACGATCAGGGTAAGCCTGTGGTGTCCTTCAGTTTTAATACGGAAGGTGCGCGCAAGTTCGGCGATATTACCCGCAACAATATTGGTAAGCCGTTCGCCATTGTGCTGGACGGTAAGGTGATTACCGCGCCGGTGATCCAAACCGCGATTCTGGGAGGCAGCGGCATTATCACCGGTGATTTCACTGTGGAAGAGGCCAATAACCTATCCATTCTGCTGCGTGCCGGTGCGCTGCCGGTGGAACTAAAAATCGTAGAGGAGCGCAGTGTTGGCCCGAGTCTCGGTGCGGATTCCATTGAAGCCGGGAAATACGCGGCGCTGATCGCCGTGGTGCTGGTCATGGCGTTTATGCTGCTTTCCTACGGTCTGTTTGGGGTCTTTGCCAATCTTGCGCTGGTTATCAATCTGTTCATGATTCTGGGGGCGCTGTCCTTGTTGCAGGCAACCCTGACACTTCCCGGTCTTGCCGGGATTGTGCTGACGCTCGGGATGGTGGTGGATGCCAATGTGCTGATTTTTGAGCGTATGCGGGAAGAAGTGGCAAGGGGGCGAACGACCTATGCAGCCGTGGAACATGGCTTTAAGGCAGCATTTGGTACGATTATCGACTCCAACCTGACCACACTGATCGCCGCTCTCATTCTATTCGCGTTTGGTTCGGGAACGATCAAAGGTTTTGCCGTAACGCTTTCCATCGGGATTTTGTCTTCCATGTTCAGCGCTATTTTGCTGACGCGGCTAATGGTGGTAACCTGGCTGCGGCGTAAGCGGCCCAAGGCACTGCCGATTTAGTATTTAAATGCCCTGCTCGCGGATACTCCGCTCAGCCTGCTGGCCTCCCGTTTTTATTCACTAAAAGGAGCCTCTCCATGGACATCACGCCTACATTAACGGAGACGCGACAATTGATTCAACGCTATGGCGGCGGGGAGTTCGTGATTGCAGGGGAGACGCATACCGGTTCGGTCGTCATTTTTCCAGAGCAAACGCACCCGTGGCCTGTTACGGCATTTGAGCAGATAGATGAAGCATCACTGGCGACTGTAACAGAGCATCAGGACGTAGAGATTCTCCTGATCGGCAGCGGGGAGGCGCAGCAATTCTTCCCGCCCGTGCTACGCGACACACTGCGTCAAAAGTATGGTGTGGTAGTGGAATGTATGGATACGGGTGCCGCCTGCCGCACCTTCAATATCCTCATGAGTGAGGACAGGAAAGTGGCGGCGGCATTAATTTCGGTGTGATGATTGATGAGTGATGAGCGATAAGAGATGAAAGAGTTTGTTTTCTCTCATCTCTTATCCTGCATCGACTAACCCAGATTCTGATTGGCAAAATCCCAGTTCACAAGATTGCCCAGAAACGCGCCCATATAGTCCGGGCGGCGGTTCTGATAGTCGAGGTAATATGCATGCTCCCATACATCCATGGTAAGAATAGGGGTCTGGCCATGCACCAGTGGCATATCCGCATTGGGTGTTTTGGTGACTTTGAGCTTGCCGCCATCCAGCACCAGCCATGCCCAGCCACTGCCAAATTGAGTGGCGCCCGCATTTTTGAATTCATTGGCAAAGGCTTCATAGCTGCCAAAGTCGGCGTTGATTTTCTCAGCAATGGCACCGGTCGGTTCGCCGCCGCCATTCGGGCTCATGGAGTTCCAGTAGAATGTATGATTCCATACCTGTGCGGCATTATTGAAAATACCGGCCTTGGATGCATCTTTTGCGCTTGCTTTCACAATCTCTTCCAGTGACTTATCCTGCAGGTCGGTGCCTTCAATCATCTCGTTGAGCTTGGTGACGTAGGTGTTGTGGTGCTTGCCATGGTGAAATTCCAGCGTTTGTTTGGAAATATGTGGCTCCAGCGCATCAATGGCGTAGGGCAGGTCGGGAAGGGTAATGGTCATGGAAGGTCTCCAGTTGATAATGATTCTTAAAAACAGCCGCTTGCGCGGCACGTGCTGCCTGTGTAAGCGATCTGCCATAAAAATTCAATAGCGGAAACCTGACGGAAAAAGTCAGGGATTAGTGAGCGCGGCCATGTGTCTGCCTGGCTTGCTGTTCTGCCTGATTCAGTTGCGGCATACTAAGACCGGTATGGTGTCGGATTTGTTGTTTCAGTGCGTGACCCAGATGCATGCTGTCGCGCGATGAGCCCTGTGCGAACTGGGACATGACGTCATACAGGCGGATGGCGTTTTGCGGAATGGCAAGGCAGGGCAGATGGTCGATCATAGCCGCCAGACGTGGCGCCATCTGATGCATGGTTTGCGGGGTGCCCGGCTGCGCCGGACCAGCTTCAAGACGCTGCGTAACCATCTGTTGCAGCGCATCCCTGCCTACATACACGCCGGGCATGGCGGCAATAGCTTCAGAAAATGCGTGTGTAGCGCTCAGGCGCTGGTTTTGTGGCAGGCTTCTGATGGTGGCTGTGAGCTCATTCGTGAGGTCATCCAGTCGGCTGGGGCTGGTGGCCAGCTGTTGCCGGATCGCTTCGGCGAGTTTTGGGGCTTCCTGAATGGGGTTCAGTTCGGGGTTGCGTACCGCCAGATGGCCGGCGAGGTAATTGCTCAGGCGATCCACAAAGGCATCCTGCTGTTCCTGACTCATGATTGCCGGTGCTTCACTAATAAAACGGGCCGCCATAGCACCCGTGCTGTCGGGGCTCGCCTTTTTATGGCCGTATTCACTCATATCCGTGAAGAAGATCGTAACATCACCAAGCAAGAGCGCTGCTTCTCCGGCAAACTGGGAGAAGTTGCGCTTGTCCCGACTGCCTGCCATGCCAAGTACGCTGGCCCCGCCGGTCAGAAAGGAGGTAAAGCGTTCCGGATGTTCCTGAAACTCGTGGACTACGCGTTTCGGGTCATGCCATGGGGCTTTCTGCTCGACCTTATGAGAGGGGTAGAGCATGCCGACCCAGCCCAGTGTAGACGCCACGCCACGGCCAATATCCAGGTTGCTCCCACGAATTTTCTTCTTTATTTCTTCCTGGATCTCAGATGTATGTGTGTGCCCAAGTTCTGTATTCAGGCCATGTTTACGTATGCCCCCGGAAGCGATGAGCAGTATCTGGCTGACGATCTGACTTGTAGCGGAGCCGACGATCGGGTGGTCGCCCAGCGCCTGATGAAGTTTTCCAAGCATACCCCCGGCTCGCTCGGGCGGTTCCCACTGGCTGATGTCGGTGGGGTCTTTGCCATGAATCATCGCCTTATAAAACTGTTCTTTCAACTGCTTATAGTCTTTTGAGTTGCCTTCCTGCGCATACACCATAAGAATCAGTGAGTTCATGGCGGAACTGATGCCGGATAAGGATTGCAGCGCATTTTCCGGTTTGCGCAGGGATTTAAGCTTTTCAACAAATCCCCGGCTGGCTTCTTTTGAGAGCTCCGGGTTGTCGGCACCGGAAAGTGTCAGGAAGGCATCGCCCAGCAGGTAGAATGCAGAAATCAGGTGTGCCTTGTCGCTGATTACATACTGAGCCCCCTGCTTAACGTGATGAAACAGTTTTTCTGCGGACATGCCTTTGAGCGAATGCTGTACGCCGCTGGCCAGCCCCAAAGACTGGATGGTTTCAATAAGTCCGGCCTCCGCAGGCAGGTGATCGATGCTCAGGACGGTATTGTGATGGCTGTCTTTACCAATCTCCGTATGAAAGCCGCGTGCACGCAGGGTTCTGGCAATATCGTCAAGCGATTGCCTGGTGCTGAGAGCGGAGGGGTAGATCGTGGCACGCCAGTGCTGACCAGAAAGTGCTGTCTCCAGAAACGCAATCCGGCTTGCCGGGTGGTCGTAGATATGCACCCGTTGTGTATCTTCCTGTGGCGATGATGTCGATTCCGTCATCTGCATCCATGTTAAGACGAACAATTTTCCAACTTATTATTGTAGAGAAAAAGCGTGACAGTATGATGACAGAATATGCAGGAAACCGCAGATATTGTTGTCTCGTACGGGTGGCTGTCACTGGTGCCGTCCCTGCTTGCCATTACCACGGCGCTGATAACGCGTCAGGTCTATATATCTTTGTTTCTGGGTATCCTTTCCGGCGCGTGGATTGTCACGGGAGGGGGTGTTGAGACG
>CAYMGS010000021.1:0-18968 GCA_964390025.1 uncultured Rickettsiales bacterium
GGCAAGAGCAATCTTAAATCCATGTTCCTTAAGATATGCAAAGGCCTCGCGGATGCCGGGCAGAATATCCTTCGGGCTGATCTCGGCAATCAGCTGCTGATAATCCTTGTTTTTGCGCTCCATCATTTCTTCGATCTCGGCTTCCGAATAAGATGCCTCAGGCTTTCTCTTGAGAATAAACTCCAGCGAGTCCCGGCGACTCACGCCTTTCAGCTGCTCGTTATCTTCTTCCGTGAATTCAATGCCAAGCGAATGCGCAAGACGCTGCCATGCTCGGAAATGATAGTAGGCAGTGTCGGTAATCACACCGTCGAGGTCAAAGATAAATGCTTGATAGGTTATGGTTTCACTCGTGTATAGAACGTTTCTGTTATGTCTGGTTTACGCTGCGTTTTCCTGAGCATTACTGCATGTGACTGATTCTCCAGCCTCAAGTGTAAGGGGTTCATTCATATGCATAATATCAGCGCTTTTGCCTTTAATCAGCGTGTAGGTAACATCCTTGCCGCTCACTTTCACCTCCACACCGACGCCACGATACGCAACACGGAAGCAATAGCCTTTCCATTTTTCCGGCAGGTGAGGCTGGAAGGTCAGTTTGCCGTCGCGTACGCGCATGCCACCGAAGCCAAACACCACACCCATCCATGAGCCGGACATACAGGCAGTGTGTAGTCCGTATTCCGTATTGTGATGGTGGTTGTCGATGTCCATGCGTACAGAGTCGCCGAAGAAGTCATACGCTTCTTTATGTTTCCCGATTTCTGCGGCGGCAATGCTGTAAATACAGGAAGACAGGGTGGAGTCATGCGTGGTCAGTGGCTCGTAATATTCAAAATTCCGCTTTTTCAACTCATCGTCAAAACGCTCACCCAGCAGGAACATGGCCAGAATCACATCTGCCTGCTTGAGCACCTGATGGCGGTAAATCACCAGCGGGTGATAATGCAGCAGAAGCGGATATTTGTCTTTAGGGGTATGTTCAAAATCCCAGCGCGGGCGGGCGAGGAAAGCATCATCCTGAGGATTGATGCCTTCGGTTTTGTCGGTAGGCAGGTACATTTTCTCACCAGCCTGTTTCCATGACTGAATCTCGCCTTCGGTCAGCTGGATGCGCTCTGCCAGTGCCTGATAGCGGCTGGCGTTCTCACTGCGCATTTTCTCCAGTGTTTCCACAGCGGTTTCCAGATGCATCTGTGCCATGGCGTTGGTGTAGAAGTTATTGTCTACCATGGCGGAATACTCATCCGGCCCGGTCACCTGATACAGGCAGAACTGTCCGTTATGACGATCGGAGAAGCGACCGATACCCATCCAGATGCGTGCGGTTTCCGCCAGCATTTCCGCGCCGTGCTGCAGCATGAAGTCCCAGTCCTGCGTGGCGTCATAATATTGGCGCACGGCGTAGGCAATTGCTGCATTGATATGATATTGTGCCGTGCCTGCCGGGAAGTAAGCGGAACATTCCTCTCCGCCAATCGTGCGCCACGCATAGAGTGCCCCTTTCTCATGGGACATTTGCTGCGCACGCTCACGGGCTTTATCCAGAATAGAATAGCGGAACTCCAGCAGGCTGCGTGCAAATTGTGGGTGGGTATAGACAAACAGCGGGATGATATAAATTTCCGTATCCCAGAAATAATGCCCGTCATACCCCGGCCCGGTCAGACCTTTGGCTGCGATATTGCTTTTGCCGTCCTTACCGACCGAGAGATACAGATGCAGCAGGTTAAACCGCATGCCCTGCTGCAATGCAGGGTCGCCTTCCATTGCCACATCGGCCTGTTCCCAGAAGGTGGAGATGCGCTGTTCCTGTACCCAGGCATAATGTTCAAAGCCCTGACGCTTAGCTTCCTGCAGGGTTTCCTGTGCTGCCTCACTTACTGCATTTTCCTGACCGGTTTCACCGTGGTGATAAGAGACAAATTTATGCAGTGTGATGGTCTCACCTTCTTCCACCGGTACGTTCCACTGACATCCAATACATCCACTATTCGGTATGGCGGTGCTTTCAGCGTTAGCCGACAGGATATGTGCAGCGGCGGATGCAATCACGAACTGGCCATCTTTGACACGGTGCAGGTAGGAGAGGGTGGCATCTTCAGATTTGGACTCCAGCTTCTCTAAACTGGAAGCGATAGAGAGGTGCCCCGCTCGCGGGTCATCCTCGTTTTTGCGTAGATGCTCGCCATACGATGCATCGAGGAAGGACTCCAGACGAATCTCACCGCTAAAATTCAGTGCTTTGGCGCTGTATTCGATCAGCAGCAAATGCTTGTCACCAAGTGAAGCAAAGCGGCGGGAGGTAATTTCTACCTGCTTACCGGATGAGGTGGTCCAGATCACATGGCGGGAAAGCTGCCCGGTTTTAAAGTCAAAGCGGCGGCGATATGCATCAATGGCGCTGGCACCGGGCAGAAAGACCTCGCCATCGACACTGATGCGGATGGATTTTCCGTCCGGTACCTGAATCATTTTATTATTATGCGTGGCGAACGCGTAGGCGCTTTCTTCGTAGAAGATCTTCTCCCGCAGAAATACACCATTCAGATACGTGCCTTCGGTGGACTTCACCGTATCTGCTACCCCTTCTTCAAACGTGCCGCGCGTGCCCAGATATCCGTTAGCCTGCGCGAACAGGGTCTCTGTCAGCGGCAGCAGTGCCATTTTGAGTGCATCTTCTTCCAGCGCCCATTCATCGACGGGGAACAGGTAATTGTGCGCATTCTCTGTGTGCATTTCTTCTCCGTTTTTCAGTATCCTGCCATTTTCGGCGCCTCATCATATCGTCGTTGCATTCGATTGCAACGTCTCTATGATGTCATTCCGTAAAAAATAGCACCCGTACGGTGCTATCTGAATATAAGGAGCCGATATTATGCAGCAATCCAAGGCGTGGCGCGTCAAACTCTCCCTGTTTATGACGTATTTCGTGTTTGCCATCATGCTCAACAGCGTAGGCACGGTCATCCTGCAGGTGCAGGGCAATTACGGGGTCAGCAAAACCGCGGCCAGCGTGCTGGAGGGCTTCAAGGATCTGCCAATCGCCATTGTCTCATTCCTCGTGGCTTCCTTCCTGCCGCGTGTCGGGTTCCGTAACTCGATGATGATCGGGCTGGGGATTATGTCTGCTGCCTGTGTGGCCATGCCGCTGCTGCCAAGTTTCCTGATGACCAAGATTCTGTTCCTGTGTGTGGGGGTCTCCTTCGCACTGGTAAAAGTCTCGGTCTATTCCACGGTGGGCTTAATAACGGAGACACCCAAGCAGCATGCCGGCTTTATGAATACCGTGGAGGGTATCTTCATGGTCGGTGTTCTGGCAGGCTACTGGCTGTTTAGCTTCTTCATCGACTCATCCGACCCTACGTCCAAAAGCTGGCTCGATGTCTACTGGCCGATGGCAGTGGTGTGTGTGTTCAATATTCTCTTGTTGCTCACAACACCATTTGACGAGTCCGAGGCCCGTCAGGAAAAGCCAACCAGGCTGACGCAGGACTTCCTCGACATGCTGAAACTGATGGCACGTCCTCTGGTCTATATCTTTGTGATTTCTGCCTTCATGTACGTGTTGATTGAGCAGGGGATTGGTACGTGGCTGCCTACCTTCAACAGTGAAATTCTGGGTCTGCCACTGGCAATGAGTGTGCAGGCCACCAGTATTTTTGCCGCATGTCTGGCGATAGGCCGCCTGAGTGCAGGTGCGATTATGAGCCGCTTCCACTGGTATCCGGTACTCAATATCTGCCTGATCGTCATGGGTGCGCTGGTGCTGGTGAGTATGCCGCTGACACACGGGCTGGAAGCCAACCCGGAGATGACATGGGCCACCGCGCCACTTGCGGCATTTGTCTTCCCGCTGATCGGCCTGTTTATGGCGCCAGTCTATCCGGCGATTAACTCGGTGATTCTCACCGCGTTGCCGAAGCACCAACATTCCGCCATGACCGGCCTGATCGTGATTTTCTCAGCGCTGGGTGGAACCACCGGTTCGGTCATCACCGGCTATGTATTCGGGGCATTCAGCGGGCAGACAGCGTTTTACCTGTCACTGGTGCCGCTGGGTATTATCCTCGTCGCGCTGTTCTTCTTTAAACGCGCGACCGATAAGCTGGTGCCGGACGATCAGGAGATCAAAGACGAAGCCGAGCATATTGAAATAGGCATGCCGAGCGGGCACTAGGGGGGTAAAAATAGTGGAGAGTCATTTGCTTTATATTGAAGTAATAGCCGCCCTTACTATGATTGGTGCATTGCTCGGTTACCTGCTGGCCAATTGGCAATTTTGATAAAAGAGAAGGCTCGCCCGGCAAATGAAAGATGACCTCACCCTACCCCTCTCCCTTGAGAGAGAGGGAAGCCGTCGCAACGCTTTAGCGAAGAGCGGCGGGTGAGGGTGATAGGAATATTGGAAAAGACAAGGTGGGTGGGTCTGGATTCCCGCCTGCGCGGGAATGACAATAAAGCGAGGTCAGGAGACCGAGCCCTTTAGTCGTGCGTAGCACGTTAGGCTCATCTGCCGAGCAGTAAGCGAGGCGGGGAGCAATTAACACTAAACCCGCTCTAACGACTCTTTGGCAATCTGCGTGATCTTCGCCCAGTCTTTCGTGGCTACCGTATCTTTCGGAGTAAGCCAGGAGCCGCCGACGCAAATCACATTCTTTTGTGCCAGATACTCACCGCAATTGCTCATGCTGACACCACCGGTCGGGCAGAAACGTGCATCGGGGAATACTGCGGCAAAATGCTTGAGCTTGGCCGCACCGCCTGATTGTTCGGCAGGAAACAGCTTGAGCAGGTCGAAGCCGACATCCTGTGCCTGCATCACTTCGGAGGCAGTCGCTACACCTGGCAGTAGCGGCGCACTGAGATTATTGGCTTCCTCGGCAAGTGCGGGCGTCAGGCCGGGGCTGACCAGAAACTGAGCACCGGCATTCATGGCCCGGGCCACATGCTCGGGCTTTGTCAGCGTTCCTGCACCCGGCACAATATCCGGCACATACCGCGCCACTGCTTCAATGGCTGCCAGCGCTGCTTCCGAGCGCAGTGTAATTTCGATGGTCTTGATGCCTCCGGCCAGTAATGCCTCAGCCAGCGGGATCGCATCTTCCGATTTTTCGATCACCACAACGGGCACGAGCGGGCAGGAGGAAAGAATAGAGTCAAGCGACATTGGGCTACACGTCCTTCTTATTTAAAATGGCGGCAGCACCAATCAGTGCAGCGCGGCTATGTGATAGTAATACATACGTTGGTACGCCTTTGATGTAATCATAAAAGCGCCCCTTATCCTCAAAGCGCTGACGGAAGGAGCTGGAGGTAAAGACATGCTCCAGTTGTGGCACTACCCCACCTCCAATATATGCACCACCTAAAGCACCGATGGTCATGACACGATCACCCGCAAACGCACCAAGCATGCCACAGAACTGGTGCACCGTATGATGACAATCACTGGCAGAATCTTCCTTGGCGCGGGTGCCAATTTCTCGTGCCGTTAAAGTTTCGGAGGGTTTGCCGTGAATCTCCAGCATGGCCTGATGCAGCAGGGTCAGTCCGGTACCGCTTAAGAAATGCTCGCAGGTGACAAAGGGAATGGTCTTCAGTGCGTAGCGCAGCAATTCGATCTCAAGTTCATTGGTCGGAGAAAAAGCGACGTTGCCGCCTTCGCCTTCAATCGGCAGCCAGTGATCCCCAGACCATAACAGGCCGGAAACACCTAAACCGGTGCCGGGGCCCAACACGCTGATCGGCTTGTAGGGTCTTGGTGAGCCGCTGCCCACCTGAAAGACGTTGTCTTCCGGCTCATGAGGCACGGACATGGCGAGTGCTGTGAAATCATTGGTCACTTCAATATGGTGGAAGTTGAACTTCTCAGCCAAATCACGGGCGGAGAATGACCAGTCAATATTGGTCAGGCGTATAAAATCACTCAAGACCGGCCCGGCAATGGCGATGCAGGCGCGTTGCGGGATATATGGAATGTCACCGAGGTAATGCGCAATGGCATCATCCAGATTGGCAAAGTCTGCATTGGGATACTTGCGTGGCTCAATCAGTTCCAGCGTGCCCGGACGACACAGGGCGAAGCGGGAATTGGTGCCGCCAATATCACTTACCAGATCCAGACGTTCTTCTTTAACCAGCGCTACCACGTTTGTTTTCGCCATCTTAGTTTACATCTTATTGGGGGGGCTTTTATGCTGCCATCGGGTTAGCAGCAGGGAGGGGTTTTTGCAAGTGGTTTTAAAGGAGTATTAGAAAGCTATGACAAAGAAACATGCCCAGTAGGCCATGTCAGCCTTGAGCCCTGCCTATTATGCAGGCACAGTAGTGCCGAGCAGGGGCATAATACACTATACTATAAAACTGGCGCCTTCTTCGGCGGTGCTGACGCTGGCGCGGGCCGTAGCGTAGAGTTCCCGTCCGGTACCATATTCATTGGCTGAAAGGTCAGGAGCATGAGGCTCTCTGGCCGCGAATTCCGCATCGTCTACCAGCACGTTCAACGTACCTGCAATGGCATCCAGTTTGATCATATCGCCATCACGCACTTTAGCCAGCGCGCCCCCAAGCTTGCATTCCGGGGAGACGTGAATCGCCGCCGGTACTTTGCCCGATGCGCCGGACATACGCCCATCTGTCACCAGTGCTACCTTGTGACCAAGGTCTTGCAGTACGCCAAGTGGGGGCGTCAGTTTGTGCAGTTCCGGCATGCCGTTGGCGGACGGGCCCTGAAAGATCACCACAGCGATAAAGTCGCCCGCCAGTTCTCCGTTTTTAAAGGCTTCCTGTAGTGCGGCCTGTGAGGTGAAGACTTTAGCGGGTGCTTCAATCACACGGTGTTCTTCTGCAACGGCAGAGGTTTTAATCACTGCCCGCCCCAGATTGCCCTGAAGCAGTGACAGGCCGCCCTCGGGGCTGAATGGTGCGGCGATGTCGGCCAGCACGTTTGGCTCCAGTGATGTGGAGGGAGAGGCTTCCCAGATAACTTCGCCATCTTTGAGTTTTGGTTCTTCCACATAACGCGCCATGCCGGGGCCAGAAACTGTATTGGCGTCGGCGTGCAGCAGTCCTTCGCTCAGCAGATCGCCAATCAGCTTGCCCATACCGCCCGCCGCCTGGAAATGGTTTACATCCGCTTCCCCGTTCGGGTAGATGCGGCAAAGCAGGGGGATAACTTTCGAGAGTTCTGCCAGATCGTCCCAGTTGATAATAATACCTGCCGCCCGCGCGATGGCGATCAGATGGATCGTGTGATTGGTAGACCCGCCCGTAGCATGCAGGCCGATAATGCCGTTGACAATACTTCTCTCGTCAAAAATTTTGTAGGTCGGCATGAAGTCCGCCGTGGCGCTGAGTGCAATCGCCTGCTTGACGGCGGCGCGGGTCAGGGCATCACGCAGTTCGGTGCCGGGGTTGATGAAAGACGAGCCGGGAAGCTGCATGCCCATCATTTCCATCAGCATCTGGTTACTGTTGGCCGTACCGTAAAAGGTGCAGGTGCCGGGGGAGTGATACGAGGCAGATTCCGCCTCCAGCAGTTCCTCGCGTCCGATCTCGCCCTTGGCAAAAAGCTGGCGGATGCGTGCTTTCTCCTTATTCGGCAGGCCGGATTGCATGGGGCCGCCGGGGATAAACAGGGTGGGGATGTGACCGAACGTCAGCGCGGCCATCATCTGTCCGGGGACGATTTTATCGCAGATGCCGAGCATCACCGCCCCGTCAAAGACGTTATGCGAGAGCGCCACGGCAGCGGACATGGCAATCGTATCACGGGAGAAGAGGGAGAGCTCCATCCCGTCCATACCTTGCGTGACGCCATCACACATGGCGGGTACACCCCCTGCAAACTGCGCAATCGCACCATAGTCGGCGGCGGCTTGTTTAATCAGTGGCGGGTAGCTTTCATAAGGCTGGTGGGCGGAGAGCATATCGTTATAGGCCGAGACAATCCCGATCACCGGTTTGTGTTCACCCTTGTAATCTTCCTTCACCTCCGGGCTGCATGCGGCAAACGCATGCGCCAGATTGCCGCACCCCATGCCGGAGCGGTACACACCCTGCGCTTCCGACTCCTTCTGGCGTGCGAGATAAGTAGCACGGGAGTCCTTGCTGCGCTTTTGAATGCGTTCGGTGACGGAGAGAATAGTCGAATGGGTCATGTCAGCTCTGGGAGTTGGTTATACAGGGGTTCTGTTATACATTCCCCATGCCCTGACGCAATAAGGAAGAAATGATACGCAAGGCGAGAGGCAATTAAAAACTATGCTGCCCAGTAGATCTCCAGCGGCACGTCATCCTGATGCAGGAAGGCGCGGATGGGTAACTCACTGACCGGCCCGGGCTTCAACGCTTCCTCCAGCACCTGTTTTTTGTCCGTGCCGGTAATATGCAGGATCAGGCGGCGGGTTTGCAGCAGGGCATGCTTCGTCAGTGTCATGCGCTCCGGCGGTGGCTTGGGGGCATCAGTAATGCCAAAGCACAGGCGATGCTCACTGCCCAGCGCATCTTCCAGCCGGGGGTGGCCGGGAAACAGAGAGGCCGTATGACCATCCGGCCCCATGCCCAGAATCACGACGTCAAAGGGCAGTCCCATCTTGCGTAATGCTTCCTCAGCCACTTCTTCACCGGCTTCGGCGCTGGAGGCACCGTTATAGAGCGAGATAAACCGTGCGCCATCGGTCAGCAGGTGGTCGCGTACCAGCTTCTCGTTGCTGTCCTCATCCGTAGCAGGCACCCAGCGTTCATCGGCTACGGTTACATCCAGACTGGAGAAAGTCAGCGGTTGTTGTTTCAGTGCCTCGAAGAATGGCTTGGGCGTTGAGCCGCCGGAGACGGCCAGCGCTGCTTTGCCATTGGCTTCAATGCCGTGCGCAAGGTCTGCGGCCACCTCTTTGGCCAGCGCTTCTGCCAGTTCCTCACGAGAGGCAAACGCATTGAAATTAGGGATATCAGGGCTTTGTGGTACGGGTTGCATAGAGTCCTCCTTATCGGTGTCGGTCAGCAGCCTACACCAAAATTAATCCTGATACCAGCTACGGCCATCGCGGGCGATCAGCCCGTAGGAATCCTCTGGCCCCCAGCTTCCCGCCTGATAGAGGCTTGGGCGGACTTTCTTTATTTTCCAGCTATTGAGAATATGTTCCGTCCAGATCCATGCGGCTTCCACCTCATCGGTGCGCATAAACAGAGTCTGATTACCGCGTACCACATCCATTAGCAGGCGCTCATACGCATCCGGGTAGCGCTCATCGAATTCTTCCGCCAGCGAGAGATTCAGATTGACCGGCTTGAGGCGATATCCGCCAGGGCCGGGTACTTTGGTCACCATCTGGAACTTAACGCTTTCGTCTGGTTGCAGCCTGATAATCAGCTTATTCGGAGCCGGTGTGCGATCCTGATTGGGGAAGATGTTATGGGGCACTTCCTTAAACTGGATGGCAATTTCCGAATAGCGCTTAAACATGCGTTTGCCAGTGCGCATATAAAACGGGATACCCGACCAGCGCCAGTTATCGACATGCGTTTTAATGGCGACAAAGGTTTCCGTATCGCTTTCTTTTTTGCCCAGATCATCGAGATAAGAGCGCACGGCCTCGCCATGCACTGCGCCATCACGATATTGCCCGCGCACAGTGTGGGTGGCAATGTCTTCCGGCAGGATAGGCCGCAGCGCACGCAGCACTTTCAGTTTTTCATCGCGTACCGCATCGGCAGTGACGGTGGCCGGGGCTTCCATTGCTGTCAGGCAGAGCAGCTGGAGCAGGTGATTTTGTACCATATCCCGCATCGCACCGGAGTCATCGTAATAGCTGCTGCGATCACCGATACCAAGATCCTCGGCTACTGTAATCTGCACATGGTCGATCGCCCCGCCGTTCCAGATGCGCTCAAACATATTATTGGCAAAACGCAGCACCATCAGGTTCTGTACGGTTTCCTTGCCCAGATAGTGGTCAATGCGATAAATCTGGCGCTCTTCATAGCATTCCAGTACCGAATTATTGATCTCATCAAATGATTTCAGGTCATAGCCAATCGGCTTTTCAAGCACGACGCGCGTACCGTCGGTCACCAGTTTCGCTGCGTGCAGGTTCTGGCAAATCGCTCCGAAAATATTGGCCGGAGTAGAGAGATAGAAAACACGCACCTCGCGCGGGTTGTCATCCAGCGCATCTTTCAGCGCGGCATATTGTTCGGTATTACGGGCATCAAGCTGCAGATAGTGTACGCGCTCTTCCAAGCGTTTCCAGTCGGCTGCATTAAAGTCGGCAGGGGATACATAATTCTGACAGGCCTGCTTCACGCTGGCCAGATGATCTTCACGGCTCATCTCGCCACGGCCAAGTAGAAACACCCGGCTTTGTGAGTGCAATTGATCGTCACGCAGTCGGTAATACAGAGCCGGGACGATCTTACGCAGAGATAAATCACCGGTTCCGCCAAAAACCACTATATCTGAAGGGTTTAGTTGTTCTGTTACAATACTCATATATGCTCGTTATCTACACGTTATTGACTGAAGGCATATGCTTACGGATTTTTTAGCGAAAAACCAGTAGAGATCGCAAAATTTTTATACTTAAACCCACGATTTGACATCATCCTGTCACAATTCTCCTGTAGCATGTAAACTAGGAGAAAAGAACATAATACATCATGAGTAAGAGTTCAGCATTAACAGCGCGTTATCTGTGGGAGGAAGGGTCCCCGGTACGCGGTATGGAAGTGGAGCAATTCCAGGACCAGAAACCGCGCGTACGCCTGTTTGCTTCCGATGAGATGGAAGACGGTGCACTCGCCGGTCTGCCAAAAATTCTGCACAAATATGGTTTTACCGATGTATACCCGGAAGTACATGAAGGCCGCAATGTGCTGGTCGTACAAAACATCGACGATGAATACAAGCTGATCAGGGCACTGGATGTTAGCGGCATGGCGCATGGTTCTCCCGCCCGCTACCTGCCAGACGATAAACGTGGCATGGGGGCATTCGAGCGTATTCCCAAAGGGGTATGGGATACCGTTAAGAAAGATACGCTCAAATGGTCCGGTCGCGTCGGGCTGGTTGGTCATGCCGCCTTGCTCGGAGCGGGGGCGATTCAAAAAGACTGGAACCGTATGGCTGCTGCTCCGCTTGGAGCCAGCAACCCGATTATTCTGTCAATTTACGGTAACGGGAAAGACAATGTCGACTTCGAGCATATGCTGGGCAAGATGCGGGAATATTTTGCATCGGAAGGCATTGAGCTTCCCGAGGTTGATGTGCCAGAGCAGAAAAAACGTCTGAAGTTTGCTGCCGAGCGTGTGCTGTCGTCTTATCCTCTCCAGATCGGTCACGCGCTGGGAAGTCTGGGGGCATGGCAGGTGATGCAATCGGGCTGGAAGGATAAAAGTGTGGGCCGGATGATTGCAGGTGCTACAAGCCTTACCGGTAATGCGGCCGTGGTGATGGTGCCGGAGCGCCGTAAAACGAAAGAAGAGCGGGATAATCCCAAAAGCCTGTGGGATACGGTTAAGCAAATGCCGCAGGCAGTAGGCTATGCGGCGGTGCACCCTTCCAAGGCACCGGGCATGTTTTGGGATTTTGTACGCGAATCACCCCTGCGCTTTAATGGCATGCTGAATTTTAGCGATAATGCATTCTATTTGATGGATGCCTTTTTTGAAAAAAGCAAGCCCAAGAAGCACGCTGCAGAAGCGAGGGAGGGCATTGAAAAAGTAACAGAAGAATATATTTCCACTGTAAAAGCATTCTTTACAAAATATCAGGAAAACCCAAATCTTTATAGTCAGAGTGGTGTGTCTGAGGAGCTGGCGCAAATAAGGAACTTATACAATAAACGTGAAGGATTGTGGAACAAGTTACGTCAAAATGACCCGGTGGCTGCTCAACGTTTTCTGGATGATACGAAAGGACGCATTCGTGCGTTGGCTGAAAGCTCACGGGAGGCTTTTGGTAAGGCTGAGGTGTTTGAAAAACATGCAGCGGAGTTGCTGCAAGCCGGGTCACTGGCAGAGCAACGCCAGCTGGCTAAGGACTTTATTGCCAGCACGGAAGGGGCTGCAGGCATGGTACGTAAAATGTCACCGGCGCTTTCCTTCATTACGGCGTTCTCATTTGGTGCTGCTACTTTTCTCTCAGCAATTTCTTCTAAAAATGCCGACCCGGACAAGCGTAATGAGGAGATGTACGAGAAGATGTATGCGCTAACAGCGAAGATGCTGGTGCCGCTACCGGAGGAGCAGCGGGAGAAGGCGCTCAACCGTATGGCGTTTTTCCTCGGCTCGCAACCGGATGTGCAGGATGGCGACATTACCATCGAACAAATCCGTGAAGAAGTGAAGAAACGTCTGGAGCCTATGGAGCATAGCCCGTGGGTGGAAAAAACCATGGCCAGCAAAGCGGCAGCGGAAACAGATCAGGCACAGGGGCAGGGACATCATGCCTGATGTTCATACCTGTATACTGGAAATCTGAATCAGATACGTTATAGTGCCTGCCAGATATCAGGAGGCCCTCAATGGAATACGCAATACAAATGATCGCAGGCATGGCATTCGTGATCCTGTCCGCTTCATACCTGCTCAAGCCCGCTGACTGGCTCAGCTGGGTGGATCACCTGAAAACAAAAGGAAGAAGGGGATCGCTGAGCATCGGCATGATCGCCATCTTACTGGGGGCATTCATCGTCTCATTTCACCCGGTCTGGCAGGGCTTGCCGCTTATCCTGACGCTACTGGGTGTTGTTACGCTCTTTAAGGGTGCAATGATGGTCATCTTTCCCGGCTGGCTTCCAGCGCAGCTTGAGAGAAGCGCCTCGCATCTGGGATTGTTTCTCAGGATCAAGGCGCTGGTAATGCTGGCGCTGGGTATTGCGCTGCTGGTGCAGGTGCAGCCTGACTGGTAGCACCCGGCATTTTCATGAAATTGTCACGCTCTATTGTTTTTTCTCCCGGTATAAGAGGCTTTAATGCTATACTGAGAGGGAAGTATGAGCGAGGCAGTTACAACATATTATCCATTAGATCATAACGGCCTTTACCGGCTTAAAGTGCATCGCGAAGATGACCGGCAGTGGGATATCGCTCTGGAATCGCCTGAGGGTACGTACCCACCGTTTCTGGAACATTTGTCAGATCTTATTACATTAGAGGATGATAATGGTCGTCAGTGCAAGCTGGATAGTACCGGGCGCTGCAGCTTTGAAGGCAAGGCACCTATTTCAGTGTTCGTCGATGACCACAAATTCGGGCGTATCACAAAGAAAAACAATGCTAAGCCTTCTGACCTGCTGACCGTATCCGAAACGCGTCTGATAGGTGAAATGCCAGGCGGACGCGGCGCCATCCACAGAAACCGTGGGAAAGAAGTGGGTGTTAAAGAAGGTGCTGTCTTCACGGATTTTCATACGCATAGTTCCAGTGAAATATCAGGACGCGATCTGGTGGAGCTTGGTGTGCAGGTGGGGGCTACCTATCCGGTGCGCCTGCTTAATGAAATTGGTATAGACACAAAAGATTACCCGTTACATACAACCGAGCGCATCTGGTTCCCGCCGCTGGAGCCCAACAAAGAAGCCATCCCAAGGAACGAGCATGGGGTCAGGCTTGCAGACATGTCACCGAAAGAACGCGAGAAGCTGGCACAGGCACTGAATGTCCGGGCAGACCGTCAGGGCACAACCGGAGAAATGGAACTGGATTATTACCGACTGCGCAACCCGCTGACCAAGCGCCCGGATGTGTTCAGGCCGATGCTCTATAAGATTGCCGAGCAGTATAAGGCTAACGGCATTAAATATGCAGAACTGACCATTACCCTGCCGGATAATCCCGAGCTGCTTCGCCGGTTACATAATGCCGTACCGGAGATTAAGGAACAAACCGGGGTTGACTTGCGCTTCCTCATCGGTATGCCACGCACCCTGCCCAAAGAGAAGCTACATACGATCATCGAGAAAACAAAAATCCTCTCGGAGAGTCCGTATATTCTTGGATTGGATGTAATTGGGTATGAGGTTAACAAAACCAAGGAGTTTTATCAGGAGCTTAACGGGCTGGCAGAATGGATACAGGCGGAGAACCCTGATTTCACCCTGCGAGTACATGCCGGTGAGAATGCCAAGAACCTTGAGAATGTCCGTGACGTATTAGAGATTGCTAATCGTCATGATGTGCGCACCCGCATTGGTCATGCCGTATACGGGGTGCATGATAATGATACGATTAAACTGGCTAAGGAGCTGGCTGGCAAAGGTAAGCTGGTGCTGGAGTTTAATATCGACTCTAATCTCGCGCTCAACAACATTGACTCGCTGCATATCATCCCTCTGGAAGAATATACGAAAGAGGGCATTGCATTTGTGATTGGCTCAGATGGAAATGGATTCTATCAAACGTCACCTCGTCAGCTCGAGAAGGGGCTGGAACATGTGGGCGTGACAGATGATGTGCTCAAGTCTTTAAAGAAAACGCAAAAGGGGTTGATGGAGCAGCAACTGGCATACAGCCATGCCAAGCTTAATGCGGTTACGCAGCAATATCCGGATTATGAGGAGAACGCGGACACACGGGAAGCGTATGTGAATGGGCTGCTGGAGCGCTGCAATGCGGTAAATGGTATAAGCGTGAGCCGCCGCGATACACCGCCACTGGCAGAAAGTATACCTCAGGATGTCGAACTGGTGAATCACGAGGGTTTGCCGGAACTGCTGGGTAATCGTAAGCCGGTACTGTTGCTGGGGGCTTCGGGCAGCAGTTGGGCGCGTATTCCCAAGGGAGAGCCGCGAACTGAAATTAAGGCTGCGGTGGATATGCTGGCACATGTGCTGGATTCGGAAAAAGTCTTCTTTGTCTTTGGGCGGGCCAAGAATGAAGGTATTTCAAAAGTGCTGGAAAAGACCATGATCCGTATGCAGCAGGATGTAGACAGCACGGACACATCTCAGCGTCCGTTCTATGTCATGTCATTACTGACGCCGCATGCTATTCGTGCATTTGGCAAGAATCACGATGACAATAATGTAGTGCATTTGCACTATATCAAACCGATTGAGGATAATTTCGTCGCGCTTCCGGCACGACTGGTTCAGTTTGCCAAAAAGCACGGGGGTGAAATTATCGGTGTTGGCGGTGCGGCATTTACCCGCGACGTCATTCTCAAGGCCCGTCATGAAGGGGCTGACTTTCAGGTGATGAGCCGTGTGGCAGGTGCTTCGGAAGAGAAGGGCCGCATGTTGGAAGACCGGCATAAATCCGGTACGGCGATCCGGCTGATAGAACAGATGTTTGAGTCACACCCGGACTGGTTTCTTCCGCGTTACGTATCGCAGGAGGGCACATTGGATAAAGAAGCGGTAAACGCACTGTACGAAGAAGCAAAGGAACGTGTGCATAACAAACTTGGCTACCAATCGGCAGGCACCACGATAGCCTGCGGCGCTGTCACCCGCGCAACGCTGGAACAAAATAGCCGCCAGCTTTAACTTCTGCTTAATGCTGCTGCGCTATAGTGACCCCTGTATCAAGCGACAGAGGAGGGCGCAGTGATTGCACCGTTACCCATCAAGACATTTAAGGCCGGTGAAGTGATCTTCAATGAAGGGGATGAACCGGGGGCAGTGTATATTATTGCATCCGGCTCCGTTGAGATTTCAAAAGGTGGGCGTCGCCTTGCCGCTTTGGAACGTGACAGCATCTTCGGCGATATGGCATTGATCGACCATGGCCCGCGTTCTGCTACGGCGCGCGCGACGCAGGACACGGAGTGCTACGTGATTGAAATGGATCAGTTTGACCGTCTGATGAATGAGGTCGACCCGGTGCTACAGGCCATCTTTAAAATCCTGGTGGGCCGCTTACGCCACATGACAGAAATGGCTACAATGAGTTAGAAATGCATGGGGCACCCGAAGCACGAAGTGCGAAGGATGGTCGGAGCGAGTGAACGCATTTCGAACCAATTTTGAGATGGGGTTGGTTATTTTTCAGTTGCCTAAACGCATGGGTTTAAATTTGTACGCCTAAATCTTGACGCATTGCTTCTTGCAATTTTTTAAAAGCTTTTTCTTGTGCATTATAATCTGCGGTTTTCATGGTTTCTATCAAATCTATGATTTCCACCGTTCCAACTAATGAACAGCGCACGGACCAATAAGCAAATTCTTTAGTCTTATCAGAACCGTGTTAGACAGCTGCTTTGTAAGCTTGAAGCAGGCCTATATAGGCTTCTTTTTTCTCCTGAAATTTCTATTAGCCACATGCTGTTTGTTAGAAAGCCACGCTTGAACAACGGTAGTTAACAGGCTACCTACAATACCACCTATTCCAGCTGCTGAGATGAGTTGAATATAATCCATAAAAATGTCTTTTTATTTTTTCTGTAATCTTAATTTCTGAAACCTCCTACCCGCCTGAGTCTTAAGATAAACTTCAAATTCCTGAGCAGTCTTTTTATCACTGAATGCGATGTAGGTATGTAATTTCCAGGGCTGATATTTTGCTGTATGCCCTTGTTATTATCTGCATTATGTTCTTTTAGTCTTCGTTTTAAATCGTCGGTAAAGCCTGTATAAAATTTACAGGAATGACTTTCGCTTTCGAGAATATAAACGTACCACATGATACAATCTCCTATTCCGTCATTGTCTTACGCTGCTACGAACTAACAATGACGAGAACCTCGTCAATGCCAGGAAAGCGCAGCTTTCTGCATTGACGGGTGGTCGGGGCGAGAGGACTTGAACCTCCGACCTCCTGCTCCCGAAGCAGGCGCGCTACCAGGCTGCGCTACGCCCCGACACTGGTAATGAAAGCGGCAGCATCAATACTGTAGAAACAGGGGGCGTGTCAATTGCATTTCCGGTGGTGCTGTGTTCCCTGAGTGACAAACGGCAAAAGAAAACATTGTTGCCTGCCATTTAACGCTTTCCTTACCATTTTTTGATACAGTTTCAGATAATAAGGGGAGTGTATGTGCCGTATCTGTATCGGTGGCTTGTCTTCGGTATGGAATGGCCTATATAATAGAAGAGAAACGACCCGAGGTGGACCATGACTAAATCCGGTAGAGAATCCAAGAACACGCGCTATTGCTCCTTTTGCGGAAAGAGTGAGCATGAGGTGCGTAAACTGATTGCCGGACCCACTGTCTTTATCTGTGATGAATGCGTGGAGCTGTGCATGGATATTATCCGCACGGCGGATAAAACCGTGGTCTCTCAGGATGATGAGAAAATCCCCACGCCGCAGGAAATCCGTCAGGTGCTGGATGATTATGTGATCGGGCAGGATGACGCGAAGAAGGTGCTCGCGGTGGCGGTTCACAACCATTACAAGCGCATTGCTCTGTCTGAAAAAGGCAGCGATGTGGAAATGGCAAAGTCCAACATATTGCTGCTGGGGCCGACCGGATGCGGTAAGACGCTGCTCGCGCAAACGCTGGCGCGTATTCTCGATGTACCATTCACCATGGCAGATGCTACTACGCTCACCGAAGCGGGGTATGTGGGTGAAGATGTGGAGAATATTATCCTGCGTCTGCTTCAGGCTGCGGACTATAATGTAGATCGCGCGCAGCGTGGCATTGTCTATATTGACGAGGTGGATAAAATTTCCCGTAAATCGGACAACCCGTCTATTACCCGGGATGTCTCCGGTGAGGGCGTACAGCAGGCGCTGCTGAAAATTATGGAAGGTACTGTCGCTTCCGTGCCGCCGCAAGGGGGACGCAAGCATCCGCAGCAGGAATTTCTGCAGGTCGATACCGCCAATATCCTGTTTATTTGTGGCGGTGCCTTTGCCGGACTGGAAAAAATTATCGGGATGCGCGGCAAGGGCTCTGCCATTGGCTTTGGAGCTGACGTGCGTAGTGAAGACGAACGCCAGACCGGCGAATTGCTGGCACGGGTGGAACCGGAAGACCTGTTGAAATTTGGCCTGATTCCTGAATTTGTGGGCCGTCTGCCGGTCATTGCCACCCTGCGTGACCTAGATGAACATGCGCTGGTACAGATCTTAACCGAGCCGAAAAACGCACTGGTGAAACAGTACAAAAAGCTGTTTGAAATGGAAGATGCTGAGCTGACCTTTACCGAGGATGCGTTGCTGGCGATTTCCAAGAAAGCCATTGCACGCAAAACCGGTGCGCGTGGTCTGCGGGCGATCCTTGAGGAGCACCTGCTGGAGCTGATGTATGACCTGCCGGGTATGGATGATGTATCAGAAGTCGTGCTCAACGGCGATGTGATTGAGAAAGACGCGAAGCCACTCATCGTACACGAGAAGAAAAAAGAATCGCAGGCAGAGTAGTTTTTTTAAGCTCTGCATCGCATTAGTGAATCACCATACATAGGGTTATGACAGGCGCATATAGCAGAGGCATGCGCAGCCTTGCACATGTCTGCGCGTTTTTTATTCCATAGGCTGATTGCCGCCTAGTGCGTGGTAATGCCTTCTTCCATCTTGGCTTTTTGCGCCTGACGGTAGACCTGCTCATCCACTTCTGTCCACTCAATCGCTTCCAGCGGGCGGGCAAGTGCATGTTTAAGCACTTCATCCACGGTAGAGACCGGAATAATTTCCAGCCCCTTCTTCACATTATCGGGGATGTCTTCCAGATCTTTTACATTCTCTTCCGGTATCAGCACCGTCTCAATACCACCGCGCATCGCAGCGAGCAGCTTTTCTTTCAGCCCGCCAATCGGCAGCACACGTCCGCGCAGGGAGACTTCGCCCGTCATGGCTACGGTGCGCTTCACCGGGATGCCGGTGAGCACGGAGACAATCGTCGTACACATGGCAATACCTGCGGAGGGGCCATCTTTCGGCGTGGCACCTTCGGGCACATGGACGTGAATGTCATTGTCGCGGTACAGCGGCGGGCGAACGCCGAAGTTCGGTGCGCGGGAGCGCACGTAACTATAGGCGGCCTGCACGGATTCCTGCATGACTTCGCCAAGCTGGCC
>CAYMGS010000022.1:0-18836 GCA_964390025.1 uncultured Rickettsiales bacterium
CCGGAGTTTGAATCCATTATGCGGGGCTTCCTCGAGGGCATGGCCGGGAGGTGCGGGATATGAGTCCGTCATCCTTACGTCCTGACCTCAAAGCCATTGCATCTCTGGTAGAGCCGGAGTCACTGGTGCTGGATATCGGCTGTGGTACCGGCGAGTTGCTGCGCTGGCTGACCGAGCATAAGCAGGTGGAAGGCCGGGGCATTGATATGAACCAGCAGAAAGTGGCTCAGGCCATCGCGCAGGGGCTGTCGGTGATTCACGGTGATGCGGATGAAGACCTCGCCTATTACCCTGACAATACGTATGATTATGTGGTCGCCAGCCAGACGCTACAGGCGATGAAGCACCCCAGGGATGTACTGGAGCAGATGGAACGCATCGGGCGGCGGGTCATCGTGAATGTGCCCAACTTCGGCCATTGGAAGAACCGGATGTATTTGGGGCTGCATGGGCGGATGCCGATGTCGGAGGCGCTGAGTTACGCGTGGTATGAGACGCCCAATATCCATTTTTGTACCATCCGGGATTTCCTGGCACTGGCAGAAGAAATGCAGCTCAGCGTCAAAGAGCGTTATGGTCTGAACAAGGACGGTGATGCACGGCGTTTCCACGGCACAAGCCCGGTTGCCAACCTCTTTGCGGAGCAGGGACTGTTCCTGCTGGAAAAGAGTGAGTAACGTCCCCGCATTCGCCCTTGCCACCCCGCACATTCCTTGGTAGGTTTCCGCCTCGTTCTACTTGAGAGAGGCATATACGCTTGTCCATTCGTGATAAATTGAAGCCAGTTGTGATTTCCGGGCGGGAAGTTCTGCCTATTGTGGAAGGCGGCAAAGGGATTGCGGCTACCAGTGGCCAGAGTGCCGGCGCATTTGCGGCTGCCGGGGCGGTGGGAACCTTCTCCGGGGTAAATCCGGACTTCTACGATGCCAGTGGCAATCGTGTACCGTACGAATATAAAGGAAAAACCCGCCGTGAACGCCACGAAGAGCTGGTAGAGATGAGCACGCAGGGAGCCGTGACGCAGGCACAGGTCGCCCATGAGATTTCCGGTGGCAATGGCCGCATCCATATGAATGTACTCTGGGAAATGGGCGGTTGTGAGCGCATTCTGGTCAATACGCTGGAGCGCGCCAAAGGTCTGATTCACGGGGTCACCTGTGGTGCCGGGATGCCCTATAAGCTTGCGGAAATTGCTGAAGCCCACAACGTCTATTACCATCCGATTGTTTCCTCCATGCGTGCGTTTCGTGCGCTGTGGAAACGCTCTTATGCCAAGGTGCCGCAGTTGCTGGGAAGTGTGGTCTATGAAGACCCGTGGTTGGCAGGCGGGCATAATGGCCTGTCGAACAGTGAAGACCCGGAACAGCCGCAAGACCCATACCCCCGCGTTGCAGAGCTGCGCGCGTTTATGAATAAGGTTGGGCTGGAAAACACCCCGATCCTGATGGCGGGTGGTGTCTGGTTCCTCAAAGACTGGGAACACTGGCTGGATAACCCGGAGATTGGCCCGATCGCCTTCCAGTTTGGTTCACGGCCACTCCTGACGCAGGAAAGTCCAATTCCGCAGGTCTGGAAAGAGCGGCTGCCGACACTGGAAGAGGGGGATATTTTCCTCAACCGCTACAGCCCTACCGGGTTTTACTCCTCGGCGGTGAATAATGACTTTATTCAGGAGTTGCGCGCCCGTAATGAACGTCAGGTGCCGTATGCGACGGAAGAAGAGGGGTATCTGGCCGTGCCGTTACCGTTGGGCCCGCGTGGCCGCCCGGTCTATATCACGCCGGAAGACAAGGAAAAGGTAAATCAGTGGATGGAGCAGGGCTTCACCGAGGCGATGAAAACGCCGGATTCCACCCTGATTTTCGTGACGCCGGAAAAAGGTCGCCAGATTCATATCGACCAGATTGAATGTATGGGCTGCCTGTCACATTGCCGTTTTTCCAACTGGAAAGACCATGACAATTATACGACTGGCAAAAAAGCCGATCCGCGCAGCTATTGCATTCAGAAAACATTACAGGACATTGCCCATGGCGGGTCGGTGGATAACAATCTGATGTTCTCCGGCCATAATGCCTATAAATTCAACGGTGATCCGTTCTATGCCAATGGCCATGTGCCGACGATCGGGGAACTGATTGACCGTATTATGACGGGTGAGTAGCCTTAAAAAACCTCATCTTCATAGACGCCCCACAGCGACGTTTTTTGCATCCACCCCTTATATCCGCTGATACTCAGATAGCACCATTCGCGGCTGCAGCGAATGAGGTTGCCGATGACCATCGGCTTGGCTTTCAGCACGGGCGGGGAGGCTCTGTCAGGGTTGCGCCGGAGCATATGTGCCTGATCATGTACCAGAGCGGTGCGTCTGCCTGAGAGCAGGCTGTGATGTATCCACCCCACGGCTCCGTCAATGTCGCGTATCTGGCGCCAGTTGCCATATTCATCCACGATCTCTACCGGCATGGAAATACGATGGTAAACCCAGCGGATGGGGTAGCGTGTGCCGGGGCCGGCACGCATATTCACCTCATCCGAGCGCAGAGATGCAAATCGTGGCAGGGGGTTGCTGGCGTAGGCAGGCGCTGTTATCAAAATGATCCAGCACATTGTAAAGAAAATATGTTTCATGCGCTTAGAAGAACTCAAGGCTAACGGAGAAGAATTTTTCCACCTTTTTGATGGAGTCAGCAGTAGCAATAATAATCACCCGGTCATGCTCCTGAATGATGGTGTCACCCTTCGGCAGGATCATCGTATCACCCCGCATAATGGCACCGATCAGGATGCCTTTGGGAAGCTGGAGTGAGGCAATGGGCTGGCCTACCAGTGCCGACGTGGCAATAGCCTCGGCTTCCATGACTTCTGCGGCACCATCGAGAATGGAATGGACGCCGCGAATCTTGCCGCGGCGCACATGCTGCAGAATACTGGAGACTGTGGTTTCCCGAGGGTTAACCGTAATATCGACGCCCAGATTCCCCAGCAGTGAGACATACGCATAATTGTTGATGAGCGTGATGGAATGGGTGCAGCCACTGCGTTTGGAGAGCAGAGACGCGAGGATATTGACCTTGTCATCATTCGTGACGCAAAGAATGGTTTCGGTGGATTCAATGCCGCACTCATTCAGGATATCACGATCCAGCCCACTACCATGAATTACGATCGTGCGGTCGAGCTTCTCAACAATATCTTCTGCACGCTTCTTGTTATTCTCAATAATTTTGATGCGGATATGCGGGTCTTCCGCTTCAATGGCCTGGGCGATATACAGACCAATATTGCCCCCGCCGACAATAATCAGCCTGCGTGCTTCATGCTCCTCATGGCCAAAATGCTGTAAAACCTGTCGGGTGGAGTTCGTATCACACACTACATAGACGGTATCTTCCGGGGCCAGAATCAGGTCGGGACGCGGCATCGTGAAACGGTCATGGTGGATCACCCCCAATATGCGCATAGCTGTATCTTCAGTACGGCTTTCCACCACGTTAAGTGGTAAATTAATCAGTGGGCTTTCCGCCTCACACCGTATGGCAAGCACGCGCAATTTGTCATCAACAAACGGGATCATGTCGAGCGCCCCGGGTACATGCAGGCGACGTAAAATCGCTTCCGCTACCTCAATCTCCGGAGAAATAATCACATCAATGGGCAGATGGTCATGCCGGTAAAGGTGTTTATATTCTTCTGTCAGGTAATTGCGATGCCGCACACGGGCAATTTTGCTGGGCACATTGAACAGGGAATGTGCTACCTGGCAGGCGATCATGTTGACTTCATCGGAATAGGTGACGGCAATTAGCATGTCGGCATCCGACGATCCGGCGCGATCCAGCACATTCGGGTGTGAGGCAAATCCCAGAATAGCTTTGGCATCCAGCGAATCATTGATTTTCTGAATCAGGTCCGGGTCCTTATCAATGAGGGTCACCTCATGATTCTCACGCACCAGTTGTTTGGCGATGTGAAAGCCGACCTGTCCCGCTCCGCAGACGATAATACGCATATATAGTGCTCAGTGCCTAGTAATCAGGGCCTAGTTATACCCTTGCCACCGGTCAGGCACAAGGTACTAGGTGGTAACCCCTGCTCAGGCAGGGATTTTTTCCTCACTATGGATGCCGAGCATCTTCAGTTTGCGGTGCAATGCGGAACGCTCCATACCAATAAAGGAAGAGGTTTTGGAGATGTTCCCGCCAAAGCGCGCAATCTGAGCAGAAAGATACTGCCGCTCAAAAATCTCACGTGCTTCCCTTAGTGGCAGGGTCATGATGGCATTATTGTCATCCGGATTCATAATCGTGGAATGCGTTTCCAGCAATTCCGGAGGTAGCATATCGGCTTCCACCACGCGGCCATTCTCGGAAGGTGTCATGATCAACAGCCATTCCATGATATTGCGCAGGTGGCGAACATTGCCCGGCCAGCCATATGCCTGCAATACGGCCATCGCATCATCGGAGAATTTACGAGGTGCAAGGCCCGAGACTTCTGCTGCGCGCTTCATAAAATAATCACACAGCGTAGGAATGTCTTCACGCCGCTCACGCAGGGAAGGCATATGTAACGGCACAATGTTCAGGCGGTAATAGAGGTCTTCACGGAAGCGCCCGGAAGCCATTTCCGCTTTCAGGTCGCGGTTACTGGCCGCAATCACACGCACATCCACGGAGACACGCTTACTTCCCCGTACCCGCTCAAACGACTGGTCTTGAAGGGTTTTAAGAATGCGTCCCTGTGTTTCCCAGTGCATATCGGCGATTTCATCAATGAATAATGTGCCGCCATGCGCCTGCTCAAACAGGCCCAGCTTGGCCGCACCCCCCGTGGGGTTGGAATCCTCAATGCCAAACAGCTCGGTATCAACCTGTGAGGGCAGCAGGCTTGCAGCATTCATTACGACGAAGGACGCGTTGCGGCGATGCGACTGATCGTGGATCATGCGTGCGACCACCTCTTTGCCTGTACCCTCTTCACCGGTAATCAATACACGGCTGTTAGTGGGCGCTACTTTTTCGATCGTCTGGCGAATCGCATTCACCGCAGCGGAGCTTCCAATCAGCTTGCTCTCAGGCTTGCCACGCATCCGCAGCTCGTCATTTTCTGTTTTCAGGCGCGCCATTTCAATCGTCCGGCGGACAATATGCATCAGTTTTTCTGCATTGAACGGCTTTTCGATGAAATCATAAGCCCCCATTTTGATGGCGGTCACAGCGGTCTCAATATTTCCATGCCCGCTGATCATAATCACCGGCACGCCGGGATATTTGCTCTGCATAATTTCCAGAATGCCAAGGCCGTCCAGCTCACTGCCTTGCAGCCATATATCGAGAATGACTAAACCCGGCACGCGGTCAGCCAGCGTTTTCAGCGCAACATCACTGCTGCCTGCTTCCCGTACCGTATATCCTTCATCTGAGAGAATTTCCGCGATAAGTTCACGAATATCTTTTTCGTCGTCAACAACCAGAACGTCCATTGCCATACACCATCATCCCTATGGTTAGTGTTTATTGTGGTTTAAAAACAATTGCCTGGCCGGGCTAAGACGGTAGTTGTATATTTGCTACCTGTTGTAGAAATGATACATTAGACGGTTGCTGCGGGAATATCAATAGCAATTGGAAAAGAAATTTTAATTAATGCGCCACCGATCTCCCGATTCGCCAGTTCTATGCTGCCCTGATGGTCTTCGATAATCTTTTTCACGATCGCCAGACCCAGGCCGGTACCCTTGGCGCGGGTGGTCACATACGGTTCCATCATACGGTCGATTTTATCCGGTGGGAAACCCGGCCCGTTATCACGCATGGTGATGTGGCATTCTCCCTCTTCCACATGCAGGGCAATCTCTACTATCCCCTTAGGCTCGGGCTGTTCTTCTATGCGCCGTTGAATGGCTTCAGCGGCATTTTTTAGCAGGTTGGAGAAGACCTGTGTCATCTGGCGCTCATCGCAGATGGTTTCCACGTCCTTTTCCTTGCATTCCACGTTGAACTCAATGTCCCCGTAAGTGGTTTGCGCGGAAAAGACGGATTGCTGAATAATAGCCAGCAGGTTCTCTTTCTGGAATTTGGGTTGGGGCATCCGGGCAAACGAGACGAATTCCTCCACCATGCTGCCGATATCACCGACGTGTTTGCTAATAGTGTCCAGATACCGGTTGAACGTTGCCTGATCGTTTTCTTGCGGCGGCAGGTGCTTTTTACGTAGGCGCTCGGTAGCGAGTTGGATAGGCGTAAGCGGGTTTTTGATTTCATGTGCAATACGGCGTGCCACGTCTGACCATGCTGCGCGGCGCTGTGCGGAGACGAGAGGAGAAATGTCATCAAACGTCACAATATAGCCTTCAATGCGGTTGCCCTGTAATTGTGCGGTAATACGCACATGGAGTGTGAGGGTGCGGTTGGGACGATTAATAATAACATCGCTTTGATGCAGTACTTCCGGGTCTTCTTCCGTCTGGTGCAACAATACGGCAAGCTCCGGCATGATCTGCTGAATCGGTGTGCCTTTGAAGTCTGAGTCATCTTCCAGATCAAGCAGCTGAAGAACGGAACGGTTGTACAGAGTGACCTTACATTCGGGGTCCAGCGCGATCACCCCGGCAGAGGCACCTTCCAGCACAGCTTCAGTAAAACGCCGACGTGCATCGACTGTACGGTTAGCCAGTGTAAGGTCGCGTCGCTGGGCCTGTAATTGCTCGGTCATCCGGTTAAAGCGGCGGGTCAGGGTGGAAATCTCATCCCCTTCATCCTCGTTGTCACCAGGGTCAACCCGGATGGAGAAGTCCCCGGCACGCACGCGCTCTGTGGCTTTAATCAGCCGTGAAAGCGGTACCACCAGCCGTGATGCAAAAATAATCCCATACCATACCATTGTCATCAGCAGCAGAAGCGATACCACCACATAGGCAATGGAGAACTGTACCTGCAGTCCGGAAATCTTGGTCTTCAACTGATCATATTCCGACACGGCGCCGGTGGTTTGTTCCATGTGTGTGAGCACCTTGGCGTCTACAAAGCGGCTGATGAGCAGGTAAGTGTCCGTGATTTCATCAATCTGCACCATGGCAAAAATTTTGTCTTCGTTCTCGTAAACGACGACCTCACCACGCCCGGCCCGGTTAAATAACTCCTGAGGCAGACGCTCGAAGGTCAGTGAAAAAGAAAGACGCGAGCGACCGATAATCTTATCATTACCTTGCAACACAATGGCTTCGGCCAGTGAGCGCAACGCCGTCTGCCCGTTCACCAGATTGTTGAAAAAGACCGGGTTGGTAATCGCGGTATGAAGTTCCCGCTCCAGATCGCCCGCCATGGCGATGGCGTCCGCGCGCAGCGTTGCTTTATGCTCTTCGAGATACGCTTCCGCCACGGCAACGGATTCTTTGAGCGCGGTACTCACACGCTCATCAAACCATGACTGGATACCGTAATTCAGGAGAATGGCGGCAAAGCCGGAGACAATCACCGTCGGCAATATGGTGACGATACTAAAGACAATGATGATGCGCGTCTTCAGTCGGGAACCGGCACTTCCGGCACGCAGCGAAGACCACAGCCGGTAGAGCTGATGACTGATGATAGCAGTCAGGCCGAGAATAAGCAGCAGGTTGCAGACCGTAAGGAAGCGCACCATGTTGGAATCGGAATCAAGTGGCTCGGGTGCACGGGTAATGGCGGTATACGTGCCGACAACAGAAATGATAATCAATACGAACAGCACCAGAGACAGGCGTGTGGCAATGCGCCACCGTCTCAGCCAGTGGGGTGCGTTCCCCGGCAGAGAGGCAGGGTGTACAGGAAATTCACGTGTATGCGTGCGAGGCATGGCTTATACGTCCCCCCGCACGTTTTTCTCTAACGTGATATTCAACTCGCGGATTTTTTTGCGCAATGTATTGCGGTTAATGCCAAGCAGTTCGGCGGCCTGAATCTGGTTGCCGCCCACCGCTTCCAGTGCCAGCATCAACAGAGGCTTTTCCGTCAGGCGTACGATACGGCCATGTACGCCCTGTGGAGGCAGGGAGGGTCTGTGGGCTTCAAAATACTGCCGAAGCATGCGTGCCACATTATCCTGATAGGTATCAGAGAAAGCAATATTCCCTGTGTCGCCTGCCTGAGGCTGACTTTTTCTGAGTTGTTCATCTACAATACTTGCAGGTATGGTTTCGTCCGTGGTGAGGGCGGCAATACGGTAAATGGTGTTTTCCAGCTCACGCACATTACCCGGCCAGCGGCACGCTACCAGTAATTCAACTGCTGCTTTGCTTAGCCGTTTAGCTGGAAGCCCTCGCTTGCGGGACTGTGTCAGGAAAAACTCGGCAAGTTGCGGGATGTCCTCTTTACGTTCACGCAGCGGCGGTATCTCGATCGGCACCACGTTCAGGCGGTAAAACAAATCCTCCCGGAAGTCACCCTGTTTGCACAACGCCTCAAGATTCTGATGGGTGGCGCAGATAATGCGCACATCCGTTTTATACGACATCGCGCTGCCAATCGGCGTATATTCACCTTCCTGCAAGACACGTAGTAATTTGGCCTGTGCATCGAGCGGCATATCGCCGATCTCGTCTAAAAATAACGTGCCGCCTTCCGCCAGTGCGAACTTTCCCTTGCGGCGGGCACTGGCACCGGTAAATGCGCCTTTTTCATGGCCGAACAGCTCGGACTCCACCAGATCACGCGGAATAGCGGCCATATTTAATGCCACAAACGGCTTTTCCTTGCGCAGGGAAAGCTCATGAAGTTTACGGGCAATCACTTCCTTACCTGTGCCGGATTCTCCTTCCAGCATCACGGTAAGGTCGACCTTGGTCAACCGTGCCAGCGCCCGATACACAGACTGCATCGCCGGGGAGGAACCAATCAGGTCTCCTGTCATGCCTGTTGTCTTTGCAGCAGGCTCTTTAGGCTCTTCGGGTTTGGGCAGAAGGCGTGCCACCCCATCCACCAGCTCTTTCAGGTCAAACGGCTTGGGGAAATATTCATTCGCACCGCGTTCGGTTGCTTCAACAGCGGTCATCAATGTGCTTTGAGCACTGATCACGATCACGGGTAATTCCGGACGCATGCCCCGTATTTGCGAGAGGGCGTCCAGTCCGCCCACTTCCGGCATCATAACGTCGGTGATTACCAGATCTCCCAGTCCTTTACTGACCCACCGGATCAGATCACGGCCATTATCGGTTACGCGCACGGCGAACCCACGTTTCTTTAATGCCTGACGAATGACGGTGCAGATGCTCTCGTCATCGTCAGCCAGAATGATGAGCGGTTGCGTGCCACGCTGGGGGGCGGGGGAGGAGGATTCCATAAACGTCTCTGCTGTGCTTGCCTGCCTATTTATTAGGCAACATAACCGCAAAGTGCGGTAATAATCAATGGCCGGGTTAGTTTCGCACCGCAGGAAGCATGACGGAGAAGACGGTGTTGCCGGGACGACTCTCTGTCAGCTCAATCAGGCCACCATGTTCGGTTGCGATTTTCGATGCAATAGAGAGCCCCAGCCCGTTACCGTCACGTTTGGTGGAGACGTAAGGGTCAAAGAGTGTTTCCTGAAACTTTCTGGGGATACCGGGTCCGTTATCGGTGACTGTGACCACAATGGGCAGGGGGGTCTGACCTTTCATGCGCAGGCGAAAATCATGACGGTACTGAGTCCCCAGAACCAATTGCGGTTGTTTAACTCCTGTCATGGCTTCACCGGCGTTTTTCATCAGGTTCAGAAACAGCTGGATCAGTAGTTCGCGGTTGCCGGAGACTTCCGGGATAGAGGGATCATACAGCTCGCGGAACGTAATTCTGCGGGCAATGCTAGGGTCTAGCACAGTGCGGGCATAATGCAGTACTTCATGGATATTCACCGGTTTCCGCTCTGTCTCCCCGGAATGCGTCAGGAACTCAACCTTGTTCAGCGTACCGGAAATGCGATCCACCTCTTTCATAATCAGTGAGGTTAGCCGCCGGGTTTCTTCATTGCCACTTTCTTCTGATTCTTCCTGCAACAATTGCGCAGCTCCACGAATGCCGGAGAGCGGGTTTTTAACCTCATGCGCCAGCATAGCGGCCATCAGACCGGCGCGCTTGGCAATATCCTGCTGGGCAATATGTTTGCCGATACGGTCGGCACCCAGCAGCGGGTCAATGGCAATATAGGCGCCCTGAGGCTGCAGTGATTTCTCTCCGGCCTCCATCCCCGCCCAGATAGGTGACACGTAAAGATGCGCACGCAGTGTGCGTTTGTCTTTCAGGCGGATTTCATGGTCATAGGCTTTCATCACAATGCTGTGATTCAGTGTATCGTTCGCCAGACTCAGCAATGTGTCGTCCTTATAGATCAGCTTGCTCAGTTTTTTGCCTTTAAGGTCTGCCGGGCTTAGGCGGAAGACGGACTCGGCATAACTGTTGGCGCTACTGATTTTACCGGCGCTGTCAATGGAGAGGATGCAAAAAGGTAAGGCGTCAAGTGGCATAGTATCAACGGATTCATTTAGATTGTTATAGCGTTTTTTCCCGAGATTACTACCGCAGCCTTTTATAGGCGCAATCATTTTTGCGCATGGTTGCGTTAATATACATTAGTGAAATGTTATTCATTCTGGTTTATAATCGGGGTTTCGTTATGAAAAGGTAACCATATGAACACAAGAATTATTCAGGATATTCCACCGAGTATACAAGATGAACCGGGCATTTTATTAGATATTAAAAATGCTTTGCGGAGCGATAGGCCTGTGGAAGTGACGCAAGCGGTGGGAGACAAACGTTATAGTATGACGATTCATTTGACTCGATCACCTGCCGGAGGATACAGGTTGCAATTAAGTGGCTCAGAGCCGGCCTCGGTTCCGCCTGAAACGTCTAAGTTGAAACGCACACAGGATGTAATAGAACTCCTGCTTGAACAGGCAGGCGTAGAGAATCCGAGAAAAGGTAACGCTGGTGTATTGGGTGGTGGTTCTAAGGCCTCCGGTTTAAACAGCGTAACCGTAAACTGGCATTTAGATCAAGAAGATCTGGACTGTGTGAAGGCAGCCGCCGGTATTCCAGATTTTGCTGCGGGTGTTGAAGCGTCGCGAAGTGCTTCTCATAAAGGCAGGGGGGGTTAGGCAGCCAGCGGTTGTTCGGTCATATCCCGTGCGCGCAGGAAGAACGTATCAATCATGGCCTTGACCGGTTCCGGGTCACTGAGCTGATTCACGCCATGACGGAACTCTGCAGCCCCGTAAATACCGTTTGAATACCAGCCGACATGTTTGCGGGCGACACGCACGCCGTTATCGTTACCGTAGAGCGACAGCATGTCATCGTAATGCTCCCGAACGATGCGATGTTTTTCTTCCAGCGACGGGTCTGCGACCATCTCCCCGTTCCTGAGATAGGCAGCCACCTGTGAAGGGAACCAGGGGCGGCCATAGGTGCCACGTCCGATCATCACCCCGTCTGCACCGGACTCTGCCAGTGCTTTATCCACATCGCCCAGTGTGGTGATATCTCCATTGACGATGACCGGGAGGTCAACCGCTTCCTTCACGCTGCGCACGAACCCCCAGTCCGCATGCCCCTTATACATCTGGCAGCGTGTGCGTCCGTGAATCGTAATCATCTGAATACCGACATCCTGCGCGATGCGGGCAATTGTCGGCGCATTCAGGCTGGAATGATCCCAGCCCATGCGCATTTTCAAAGTAACGGGGATGCTGACGGCTTTCGCGGTTGCTTCCAGAATTTTAGCTGCCAGCGGCTCGTCGCGCATCAGGGAAGACCCGGCATGCCCGCCAACCACTTTTTTCACCGGGCAGCCAAAATTAATGTCGATAATATCAGCGCCCATATCTTCGTTCATTTTCGCCGCTTCGGCCATGACCTCCGGCTCGCAGCCCGCCAGCTGTACGGCCATCGGGTACTCCATTTTATCGCGCCGTGCCATGCGCATAGTATTGCGTGTTTGCAGAATCATCGCACGGGAGGCGATCATCTCCGAGACGACCATGCCTACACCGAATGACTTCACCAGCGTGCGGAAGGCAAGGTCGGAGACACCGGTCATCGGTGCCAACAGTACCGGATCGGCCAGTTCAATCGGGCCGATACGGATGGGGGTGCGTGGGGGAGTAGGTGCCATGCTTTTTTCCTAATTCCTGCTGGTAAGCCATATTATCCTATGCTAACCAAGCGGGCAACGTTCTTAGCGTGCGGAGAGGGGTTATGGCAAGCAAAAAAGTGGCGGCGCTGATTGTCGCTGGTGGGGTCGGCGAGCGAATGGGAGGGCGCGTCCCCAAGCAGTACTGGAACCTTGGCGGCAGGGCTGTGATGGCTCGTACCATTCAGGCCTTCTCTTCCAGTGCAGAGATCGAAGATGTCTGGGTGGTTATCAACCCCAATCATCAGCAACTCTATGAAGATGCCTGCGGTCAGGTCAGCGTGGCTGGCGTGGTGCATGGCGGGGCCACGCGACAGGCGTCAGTCTATGCCGGGCTGATGGCGATGAAGGATGCATCCCCGGATTACGTATTGATACACGATGCCGTGCGCCCATTCGTCAGTCATGTGCTGATTGAGAGGGTCATTGCGCGCCTCGAGCAGGATTTATGCGTGGTACCGGTGATTGCGGTCACCGATACGCTGAAAGAGATTTCGGGCGAAGAAGGGATTGCACGCACCGTCCCCCGTGACGATCTGGCTGCGGTGCAGACGCCGCAAGGGTTTGATTATGCCAAAATTCTCAAAGCCCACGAACTGCACAGAGATGAATCCTTTACAGATGATGCCGCACTCATTGAAGTGCTGGGAGGTAAGGTTGTGCGGGTGGACGGTGACCTGCGCAACATGAAACTGACCACTTCGCATGACTGGGTACAGGCGCGCCTGCAGGTGGATACCAGCATGGAAACCCGTGTGGGTAGCGGTTATGATGTGCATCGCCTGGTGGCGTTTGATGGGGCAGTTCCGGCGGGAGAGCGTAGTATTCGCCTGGGTGGTATTGATATACCGCATCACATGAAACTGGAAGGCCATTCCGACGCCGATGTTGTGCTGCACGCCTTGGTGGATGCATTGCTGGGAGCCATGGGCAAGGGTGATATAGGTCAGCATTTTCCGCCCTCTGATGCACGGTTGAAAGGTATGGATTCCTCCCATTTCGTGAAGGAAGCCTGTACGATGCTGGAGCATCTTGGCGGTACCATTACGCATATTGATCTGACGGTTATCTGCGAGGCTCCGAGAATTGGGCAGTACCGGGAAGCAATGCAGCAACGCATAGCAAATGTGATGGGAACAGAGCCTAACCGGATCAACATAAAAGCAACAACAACAGAAAAGCTTGGATATACAGGTCGTGGAGAAGGAATTGCAACGCAAGCCATTGCAACTCTGTCCCTTCCTAAGATATAATCCCTGCATGAACGAGTATTTACCAAGAGCCCGTATTGTTCAGGATCCGTATGGTCTGGCCGCTACCTGGTTTGGTGTTGGCCTGTTTCCCAAAGCGCCCGGCACAATGGGAACCTTTCTGGCGCTGCCATTTGCCGTATTGGTACACTACTTTATGGGCGGTTCCGCGTTACTCGTTTTTTCCGCGTTGCTGTTTTTTGTCGGTGTTCGGGTCAGTGACCTGTATATGGAACGGTTCTCGCGCACGGGCGACCCCAAAGAAGTGGTGATTGATGAAGTGGCCGGTATCTGCCTTACGCTCGCATTCCTGGGACTAAGCCTGCAGTCTTATATTTTTGCGGTAGTGGTATTCAGATTTTTTGATATTTTAAAGCCTTGGCCTATTTCGCTGGCGGATACACGACTTAAAGGTGGTCTTGGGGTCATGATGGATGACATTCTGGCCGCTATCGCCACCATTTCATGCTGGTGGTTACTGGTCATACTTGGCATCGTGTAATTGATGTTTTCCCCTTCTTTATTAGAGGATGCTGAGACGCTTCTGGAAGAAGCGCGTCAGCTGAAGGCGCATATTGTCACGGCAGAATCCTGTACCGGTGGGTTGATCGCCTCGCTACTTACGGCTATTGCCGGGTCTTCCGATGTGTTGCTGGGAGGGTGGGTAAGCTATGCTAATGCTGCCAAGACGGCATGGCTGGGTATCCCGGAAACGACGATTCAAAAATATGGGGCAGTGAGTGAAGAGGTGGCCAATGCGATGAGCGCAGGGGCAATCAATGAAGGCTACAGGCTGATACCTGCGGAATTATCCTTGCTCGCGGTTGCGGTCACGGGTGTTGCTGGGCCGGGTGGAGGAAGCGAGCATAAACCTGTGGGCACGGTGCATGTGTCGGTGCGCTGTGCGCAACCGAACACATTATTGCACAAACACCTGCGTCTGGAAGGTGGGCGCAACGATGTGCGTATGGCAACAATAGAGCACGCTGTTGCTATGATGCGTACTACATTACGTGAAGCTTAGATGTAGTGGATGCCGTCTTCCGGTATCCTGAGAAATACTTTCTCGCCGAGTGAGTATTGTCCGGATTTGTGATCGCACACGGTCAGCGCCATATCGTCAATATGTACTTCCACCTGATGACAGTCGCCTGTAAACACGGAACGCGCCACGGTTGCACCCACGCCACCGGTATGGTCTCTGGAAATCTCGATGGCCTCAGGTCTCAGCATAAGAGTAGAAGAATTAGGGCGTTCGCTTTCCGGATAAGGGAAACGTCCCAGAATGCAGTGGAACAGTCCGCTTTCTACGTTGCCTTCGATCAGGTTGACGTCGCCAAAAAAGGTGGCGACATCACGGCTTGCCGGCTGAATATAGAGATCACGTGGATGTCCGGTTTGCAATACACTGCCATCGGAACCGAGCAGGCATACCATGTCTGCCATCATCAGCGCTTCATGCGGATCGTGCGTGACCATGATGGTCGTAGAGCCGCGCGCCTTAAGCAGAGTACGGGTTTCTTCGCGTATGGTACGGCGCAATGCGCTATCGAGATTGGCAAATGGTTCATCCAGCAGCATCACGGCCGGGGAGGTGGCGAGTGCTCTGGCTAATGCAACGCGCTGGTGCTGCCCTCCAGAAAGCATATGCGGATAATCTTTCTCACGCCCTGAAAAATGCACCTGCTCAAGTAACGCGCGCGCGCGTGAACGAGCTTCGTTGCGGGGAGCGGTATGCATGCCAAACATCACATTTTCTTCCACGCTTAAATGGGGAAAAAGCGAAGGGTGCTGGAATACTATTCCCACGCCACGTTCCTGCGGCGGGACATGTGTGCTGGTATCGCTTACGCACCGTCCTCCCAGTGTAATGCTGCCCTCATCCGGGTGCTCTAATCCGGCGATAAGCCGCAGTAAGGTTGTTTTCCCGCTGCCGGAGACACCTGCCAGGCATACGAACTGCCCTTCTTCAATGGTCAGCGATACATCATTCAGGATGCGTTTGGTGCCAATAGAGTGCGTCAGATGTGAGAGCGAGATCATACGGACAGGATATTATTTCCAGCCTGCCTCGTCAAAGAGCCTGACGGCATCTGCGTTATATTTACCCGCTTTCTCCAGATTCAGCGTATCTTGCTTAAATGCACCCCAGCTCCTGAGTGGTTCAGGTATCTCAACGTCTTCCACTACCGGGTATTCATAATTATGACTGGCAAAGAAATGCTGTGCCTCGTCCCCGGTCAGAAACTCCAGCAGCTTTTGGGCATGCTCCGGATTCTTGGCATGCTTCGTCACCCCGCCACCACGAATATTGACGTGGGTACCGCGTCCTTCCTGATTCGGGAAGAAAACAGCCAGTTTTTTGGCTAATATACGATCATTCTGATCATCGCTATTGAGTAGCAGGCCATAATAATAGGTGTTGGCAATTGCCACATCACCCTCACCGGCGGCAATCGCTTTAAGCTGGTCACGGTCACCACCCTGCGGGTCGCGTACCATATTCGCCGTGATGCCCTGCGCCCAGCTAAGTGCCTTCTCTTTACCTTCATGAGCAATCATCGTGGCCAGCAGGGACTGATTATAAATATTTGTGGAGGAACGTACGGCAATACGGTTCTTCCATTGTTCATCGGTCAGGGCTTCATAGGTGGAGAGTTCTTCCGCCGTGACACGCTCCTTTGCAAAGAACAGGGCACGCGCACGAACTGTCAGCCCATACCAGGTGCCATCTTCGGCGCGCAGATGTGCCGGAATACGTGTATTCAGTATATCGGAGTCAATCGCTTTGAGTGCACCCGCTTCTTTGGCTTTGTATATGTTGCCAATATCAGCGGTCAGCAATAAATCTGCCGGGGTCAGCTCGCCTTCACGAATCAGCCGATGCACGACGACATCTTTTTCCCCTGACGTCATATTGACTGTAATACCGGTCTCTTCAGTAAAGCGATCCAGAATAGGACGAATCAGGTGTTCTTTCTGTGCGGAGTAAATGTTGACCACGGCATCTGCCTGAGCTGCGTGGGGTTGCAGGGTGAAAAGACAGGTGAGCGTTAAGGTGAGGGCGCAAAAGCGGGTATACATGGGGACTCTGTGCAAATGAAAATGATTCGCATTTCATACGAATCTACAGCGGTAATGTCAAGCCATGAGCGCAGTGATGAGATCGAAAAATGTTTAGCGTCTGGTGTTACGAGCGGCAAAGTAGCGGGGTGTAAACCCCTGTGCATTTGCCTGAGAAGACGTGGTGCCAGCAGATTCCAGCAGACGTATCATCTGAACGTTATTAGAGCGTGCGGCCATATGCATGGCATTCTCACTATTCGGTGTCAGTGCATGTGGGCTGGCACCAAACGCCAGAAGTTGCTTTGCTGCTTCAAGGGAACCACCGCGTGCGGCGTACATCAGGGGGGTCACGCCACGCGTATCCGGCAGGTTGGGGTCTGCGCCGTATGAAAGCAGAAGCTCGACCATTGGCGGGCTGGCTCTGAAGGCAGCATAATGCAGTGCGGTCAGGCCTTCAGCCGACATCTGGTTGACATCTGCACCCTGAATCAGCAGCCAGTGCACCGTGTTTACATTGCCTAACCGTGCGGCAATCGCCAGAACAGGTTCACCGTTATTAGCGCGAATATTCACCGGGGTGCCCATATTTTTCAGGGCGCGCATGCTGCCGATCTCTGCACGGCCAGCGGAACCGGCAACACCAAGCTCCATATCGCTTTTATAACGTGCGACGGGCAGGTGACGATTATCGGTGCGATACTGTTTCTTATAAATCGTGTGCGGCAGTACGACGGATTTAAAATTATAAGGAGGTTTTGCCGGGAAGCGTCTGACGACTTTTTTCTTCTCTGCGTCGTCCTCTTTCTCGGCCGCATCTTCTGTAATATCTTCAATGGGATCCGGTTCCTCTATATCCAGCACGGGGGCATCGGAAAAGAAGCGGTCTACTTCCGCCATGGGGTCGGCTGCCATGGGGGGAGGGGGAGGGGCCGCGTTATCCAGCGTAGGCAGTGGCGGGATATCAAAATCCATCTCGTCACTTGGCTGCTCATAACTATATATGACGTCCTGATCCTGTGCATGTGCCTGCATGCTCCACAGGCATGCCATAGCGGCCATAGTGATTGCGCTGGCCCAGTACAGGCGCAATACTGTGCCGTTGACTGTGTATTTATTCAAAGTAATGGCAGTAAACACAGGTAACCCCTTAATAACCAGTAATCATAATACCAGATTTTAACGAGGCTTTGTGAAGAAAATATTAAACGGTGACGTACAAATGAGTGGTAATCGGGAAATGTGGCTTTAAGGCAGCGGCTCAGTATGGCGGCCTGAAACCTACATCTTGGAGATTTTCTTGATTTCGCGCTCCACCAGCTGTTCCACAATGGCCGGAAGATTGCTGTCCAGCCACTCTTTCAGCATAGGGCGTAAGGCCTCCATGGCAAGGTCTTCCACTGTTGTCCCGGAGCGGAACGACATGCCGGGAGAAGAAGGGGTAGGTGCCGGGGCGCTCTCAGGCGCGGAAGGAATTGATTTGAGCGCCTTGGCAGATGCTTTGGCGGCTTCACTGGAAAGCAGGCTGTCTATATCGCTAAGCACATCCTTAGGCTCCTCTTTTGATTCGGGACGGTCTACGGCTTCGAGAATGGAGTCCGGCACATCAGGCTCAGGCGCTGCTGCTGTAACAGTGTCAGGATCCAGTGCGGAAGCACCGTTTTGTGTTGCAGCTTCAGGGAGGGGGGCAGGCTCTGCCCCTTCACCTGCTATTGCTTCAGGCTCTTCCGCCGGTTCTTCTGTTTCAGCAATGTCTGTGAGTTCAAGCACGTCCCCATCGTCGGTAGCGCCATTTTCCTGCGCAGGTGCGGGTTCAGGGGTCATTTCAACTTCTTCTTCCTGGGGTTCATCGGCGGCAGGAGCAGCAGCGTTCTGGTCTTCAGTGTTTTCTTCAGCAATAATGCGCTTGATGGACTGGAGTATCTCCTCCATCGACTGATCCTGAGACTGCGCAGCTTCCTTGGCCATGACGAATACCTTCTAAGTGAGCATATAAAGCAGCATACGATGCCACTCCATCATTTCACTTTATATATAAAACGTAAAATAACCTTAAATGAAACTAGAAACCAACAAACTGGTACTTTACATCGTCATAGTGTTCTTCAGGGTTGTATATTTCCGTCTCTATGTCGAGATTGCCTACAGAAAGGCGACCAATAACCGAGAGAATATTGTAAATAGCCACTACGCGACTGCGTTCAGCGCGCACCAGATTAACGCGCGCAGCAAAAAGCTCCTGTTCTGCGTCCAGTACATCCAGCACGGTGCGTGCGCCATACAGATGTTCCTGCTTCACGCCATCCAGTGCAATTTCTGCTGCCGTAATAGAGGCCTGATTCGAGGTAATAGTGGAAATGCTGGTCT
>CAYMGS010000023.1:0-9646 GCA_964390025.1 uncultured Rickettsiales bacterium
GGGAAAATGGCGGAGAGGAAGGGATTCGAACCCTCGAGACGGTTGCCCGCCTACACACTTTCCAGGCGTGCGCCTTCGACCACTCGGCCACCTCTCCACATAACGTACGCTTACTATAGGGTCGAAGAAAGCGCACGCCTATTCAAATATAAAACGCTTCGCATTCTGCGAAGCTGGGGCGCCTTCGACCACTCGGCCACCTCTCCACGTAAACAGACTTCCAAAATGGAAGAGCCGATTTTTTGTCAGATTATGCGGGGCCTGTCAATCACCGGAACCGTATAAAGCATCGGCATGTTCCATAAAAGCCGTAGACATCTTCTCTGCAGCCCGCGTGAACAGGCCGCCGATCAGCCGGTCCATCCATTTGTAGCGGAATGAGAAATCAATGCAGAACTCAATGCGCGTGCCGTCTTTCTCCGGGTGAAATTCCCACTGATTGCTCAGGTGTTCAAAAGGGCCTTCCAGCATCGTGACCTCGATGCGTTCATGGGGGTATAGTTCCACGCGTGAGGTGTATTGTTCTGTAATATGCTTAAAGCTGATAATCAGTTGTGCGATAAAATGGCGTTCGCCACGCTCTAAAATCCTCGCCGCTTTGCACCAGGGCAGAAACTCCGGGTAGCGCTCTACATCTGCTACCAGATCAAACACCTGCTCAGGCGAATACGGGGCGTGGTGCGTATCATGATATTCAGGCATGGCTTCTATGTAGCGAACCGACCATTAGCGGGCAATGATAAAGTGGCTAAGGAACTTTCTTCGCCAGCTTCTTCTCACGGTTGGCCTTCATCACTGCGAAATCGTCTCCCGCATGGTAGGAGGAGCGGGTCAGCGGAGAGGCGGAGACCATCAGGAAGCCTTTGGCTCGGGCCATTTTCGTGTAATAGTCAAACTCGTCCGGAGTCACGTAACGGTCTACCGGCGCATGGCGCGGTGTCGGCTGGAGATATTGACCGATGGTGATAAAGTCCACCTCTGCCGAGCGCAGATCGTCCATGACCTGCAATACTTCGTCTTTGCTTTCACCCAGCCCCACCATCAGGCCGGACTTGGTGAAGATAGAAGCATCCCGCTCCTTAACTGTTTTCAGCAGGTGCAGCGACTGGAAATAGCGCGCTCCGGGGCGGATGGTCTTATACAGGCGTGGTACGGTTTCAATATTGTGATTAAACACATCCGGCTTTGCGTCGATCACGATATTTTCGCAGCCATCTTTTTTCAGGAAGTCCGGGGTCAGCACTTCAATCGTGGTGCCTGGGGAGGTTTCACGGATACGGCTGATGCAACGGGCGAAATGCTCTGCGCCGCCGTCCGGCAGGTCATCACGGTCTACCGAGGTAATCACTACATGGTTCAGCCCCATCTCACCGACGGCAATAGCAAGATTGTCCGGTTCGTGCGGGTCCAGCAGGTCAGGGCGGCCGGTGGCAACGTTACAGAAGGAACAGGCACGCGTGCAGACGGAGCCAAGAATCATCACCGTGGCATGCTTCTTTGACCAGCATTCGCCAATATTTGGGCAGGCAGCTTCCTCACAGACCGTATTCAGGCTGAGGTTGCGCATCAGGTCACGCGTGGATTTATATTCTTTGGAGACCGGCGCTTTTACGCGTATCCAGTCAGGCTTGGGCAGTTTTTTGTCGTCTTTTTCCGCTAAGTTATGAATATCCGCCATGCGTTTTATATCCGTATTGATGAATTCCAACCGTTAACTTACCAAAGCCACGGCGTGGCGTCACGGGTTTTTCGCCGAAAAATGCTTGTCTTTTCAGTGGGAATCCGTTAGTTAATCCCTCCTTTCATTCATTATCAGAGCTTCAGGGGAAGAGATACATGGCGCGCGTAACCGTAGAAGATTGTGTAGAAGTAGTTCCAAATCGTTTTGAACTAGTGGTGCTGGCAGCCCAACGTGCCAAACAAATCAGCTCCGGCGGCGCACTGACCGTGGATCGTGATAATGACAAAGACAGCGTGGTGGCGTTGCGTGAGATCGCTGAACACACGGTCGATACCGATACACTGCGTGAAGACAGCATCCAGAGTAATTGTCGTCATCAGTCAGCAGAAGAGTTTGAAGCCGCTCCCTTTGCCGGTGAAATTGAAGATCAGTATACCTCGGATGTAAAATCTGTGATGGCAGAAGAGAGCGCCACCCCCGGTGTGGCTCAGGAAGCTGAAGATGCCGCTGACGGCCTGTCGTTTGAGGACGAAAACATCGATCCTGAGGACTAAAAACCTCTCTTGCCATGCTTCTCTTTTGCACTGCAGCGCAATGCGCGGTATAATTGGCAAAAGAGAACAATGTCATTATATATAAGCCTATGCTGGCCCCCGAACCCGTTGAGATGATCCGCCAGGTCGATCTGGTGGAAAAAGTCCGCTCTTATGATCCGGATTGCGATGAAGATGCAATCAACCGGGCCTATATCTATGCCATGCAGGCGCATGGATCGCAGAAGCGGGCTTCGGGCGATCCGTATTTCTCACATCCGGTGGAAGTAGCCTACTACCTGACCTCTCTTAAACTGGATACGGCCTCCATTATCACCGCTTTACTGCATGACACAGTAGAAGATACCGATGCCACGCTGGAGCAGATTACGGAGCTTTTTGGGCAGGAGATTTCAACGCTGGTGGATGGTGTTACCAAGCTGAACCGGCTGGAGATTAAATCGGAAAGCTCCAAGCAGGCAGAGAACTTCCGCAAACTGGTTGTGGCAATGTCGGAAGACTTGCGCGTGCTGCTGGTGAAGCTGGCAGACCGCTTGCACAATATGCGCACGCTGCATTTCATCAAAAAACCAGAGAAGCGCAAGCGCGTAGCACGCGAAACACTGGATATTTATGCACCGCTGGCCGAGCGTATCGGGATGCGGCAGATGAAAGAGGAGTTACAAGACCTTTCTTTTGCTGAACTTTATCCGGATGCGCGTGAGTCTATCGTCAAGCGCATGGAATTTCTGCGCAAACAGGGCAAAACCGAAGTTAAGAAGATTGAGAAGATCATAACGGATCTGCTGAAAGACTATGGCCTGAAAAATGTAAAGGTGGAGGGACGGGAAAAGCGCGCTTACTCCATCTGGCGCAAGATGGAAACCAAGAATGTTAGCTTTGAGCAGCTCTCGGATATTGTTGCATTCCGTATTATTGTGAAGGATGTACAGGAAACCTATCAGGCACTTGGCGCCATTCATGCCAATTTCCATACGGTGCCGGGGCGGTTCAAGGACTTCATCTCCACACCGAAATCCAATGGCTACCAGTCGATTCACACCTCGGTGATTGGCCCCAGCCAGCAACGTATTGAGATACAGATTCGCTCCGAGGATATGCATGAAATCGCTGAGTACGGACTGGCGGCGCACTGGACATACAAGCAGGGCTATAGCAGCCAGATGGACGGTAAACAGTTCCGCTGGGTGCGTGAGCTGCTGGAGATTCTGGAGCAGACGGAAGACCCGGAAGAGTTTCTGGAGAATACCAAGCTTGAGATGTATCACGATCAGGTCTTTTGCTTCACGCCTAAGGGAGACATCATGGCGCTGCCACGTGCATCCACCCCGGTAGACTTTGCCTTTGCCGTGCATTCCGGTGTGGGTAATGCCTGTGTGGGTGCCAAAGTCAATGGACGTATCGTGCCGTTGAAAACGCAGCTCAAGAACGGCGATCAGGTTGATATTATCACCTCCAAGAATCAGACACCCTCTCCCACCTGGGAACGCTTTGTGGTCACGGGTAAGGCCCGCTCGGAGATTCGGAAATTCATCCGCACCCAGCAACGTAAGGAATATGTCAATCTCGGTAAGGCGATACTGGTCAAGACCTTCAAGCAGGAAGGCAAAGAGCTGAATGACCGTGTCGTTGAGAATGTTCTGGATACGCTCAAGAAAAATTCGGTCGATGAAGTATACGCCGATGTAGGCGAAGGAGTGCTCTCTCGCCAGCAGGTCTATTCCGCCGTCTTTGGTGACATGCTCCCAGACCAGCCGAAGCGTAAGAGGCAATTTACCTTCCCGCTGTTGAAAAAAGAAGTGCAACAGATCAATGGGGGCGGTAAAGTTGCCGTGCCGATTAAGGGCCTGATTCCCGGTATGGCGATTCATTTTGCCGGGTGCTGCCATCCGATTCCGGGTGATGAGATTGTCGGTATTGTGACTACCGGCAAAGGGATAACCCTGCATACGATGGATTGCGATACGCTGGAAAATTATGCGGATTCTCCCGAGCGCTGGATTGATGTCTCGTGGGATGCAGCCAGCCGGGAGCAGAATATTTACGTGGGCCGTATCAAGGCGGTGCTGTCGCATGAAACGGCAGCACTGGCGACCATCGCCAATGTGATCTCCCGGGAGATGGGCAACATCAACAACCTCAAGATCATCAACCGCAATACGGATTTCTTTGAATTACTGGTGGATATTGAAGTCAAAGACTCACGCCATCTGCAAAATATCATCGCCGGGCTGCGCTCCAAGGATGTGGTGCAGTCAGTGGAACGTTATCAGGGGTAAACTAGGGAGGGAGTTATGCAGGATGATGACAATAAGGCGTTTCATAAAGCAATAGACGCGCTTTATGATCATATCATGGCCAACGGATATCGCTTTAATACGAGTATAGGCGCTGTGTTTCTGGGTTCGCTCTATCAGGAAAACAAAGATCTTGCCTATGATTTTCTGGAGCGCTGGCAGGCTGAGGAAGGAGACATTCAACTCACGGATACAGAAAAAGAGCATCTGGCATTTGCAAAAGAGGCCACAACTCTGAAGGCACGCATGATGAAGGCCACTCCGGGTGGGATTGCTGACGCTCTGAAAGGCCCGTGTGGCAGGCGAGAAGCCCTGCGAATTTTCGGTATAACGGCGACCGGAGCGGCTACAGCCCCTATATTGGCACAACTTGGAAATTTATTTCCTGATGTGGAGTCACCTCAACAGGAAGCAGAGGCAGAGCAGAATACCACTCCAAAAGAGGAGGTTGCCACCTGGATAGAGGCATTAAAAAACACGTATAACAAAGATTGGCTGGTCGCTGCTGTTGGTGGTTTGGCAACAGGTGCTACTGTAATGGGTGCGCGCCGTTATCTTGGGCAAATGAATGAAAAACGCGATGCAATTATCGGCGAGTTGTCTGATACCTGCCAATCGCAACGTGTACAGGCACAGCTCTCCAGACCAGCCGCGATTGAGCGCTAGTATCCGATGACCTCTCACCTTCGCCTGGGTATCAACGTCGATCATGTTGCCACGCTGCGCAATGCGCGGGGAGGGGGGCATCCTGAACCGCTGATTGCAGCGCGTATCGCATGGGAAGCAGGGGCTGATGGCATTACGGTACATCTGCGGGAAGATCGTCGCCATATTCGTGAGCGGGATGTAGCGATGATTCGTGAGGCAGTGGATCTGCCGCTTAATTTTGAAATGGCGGCGACGGAAGAGATGCTGCAATTTGCACTCGCTATACGTCCGCATGCCTGCTGCATCGTGCCGGAAAGCCGGGAAGAGCTAACCACCGAAGGCGGGCTGGATGTGGTAGGACACAGAGAACGGCTGAAAGAGTATATTACCCGGCTTAAGGAGTCGGGTGCGCGTATTTCGCTGTTTATCGACCCGGACGCTGAGCAGGCAAAGGCCGCGCACGGCGTGGGTGCAGATATTGTAGAGTTTCATACGGGCCGGTATTGCGATGCGGAGAGTGATGCTATCCGTGAGCGCGAGTTACGCCAGATACAGGAAGCGGTGACGGTGGCGCATGCGTTTGGGCTGGAGTGCCATGCGGGGCACGGACTGAATTATGAGACCGTTAGCGCGATTGCCGCCATTCCTGAGATCATGGAGCTGAATATCGGGCACTTCCTGATCGGGCAGGCCATCTATGACGGCCTTGCTCCGGCAATTCAGAAAATGCGCGCGTTGATGGATGAAGCGCGTGGTGCCAGTTAAGTAACAGCTGTCGCAACAGCCTGCTTTTGATGCTCCTGGAGCGTGGTGCTGGTATAATCGCTGATTTTATCGGCAATCGATTCCGCATGGCGATGAGCAGTTTTAAAAGTCCATGCACTGAGTCCATTGCAGACAAAATCACCGAAGTCTCTACGAAACTGTTCTCGCGCCGAAGTAATGTGTAAACTATGTTCACGATTATAGAATATACCACTATCATGTACGATGACGACATCCGCCAGCATTAAGGCACTATCGATAAGCCGTCTATCTGCTTTCATGGGGCCTGTTTCTGGCTTGTATCTGGATAACTCCTGATTCAGCATGTCTTCAATGCCGTTGGTAAATGACGAAAAATCAATTTTCCCATCATTTTTCACAGACTCCGTCCACTTCTTATCAGCCATCATTTCCTCCCTTAATGATTCTGCAGTCTGGCTTCTAGCAGTATTATGTGACAGGATAATGACAACGAAAGAAGAAACCATGATCCTTGGAATTGGCAACGACATCACCGATATTTCCCGCGTGGAAAAAACGCTGGAGCGGTTTGGCAACCGCTATACGCATCGCTGCTTTACCGGGAAGGAGCGGGCAAAGGCCGAGCGAAGGGCAAAAGCGGGGCCGCGTGTGGTTGCAGGTACCTATGCCAAGCGCTTTGCTTCTAAGGAAGCTTGCTCCAAGGCGTTGGGCACCGGATTGCATCAGGGTGTTTACTGGCGGGATATGGAAGTGGTCAACCTGCCGTCCGGTCAGCCCACTCTAACCCTTACCGGCGGGGCATTAGGCCACCTGAAGCGTCTGACGCCGGAAGGGATGCAGCCGGTTATCCACCTGACCATGACAGATGATTACCCGTATGCGCAGGCTATGGTGATTATTTCTGCAGTGTAGTATTACCGTTTCAGGCACTTATCAGGTTCCAGATCTGGTACAGCAGGTGGAGTTGTCTCAAAGGCATCAACCAGGCCGGTTATGTCATTGAATTTCTCTACGAGCTCATCCCAGCGCGTGGGTTCATAATTCAAAGCATATTCTTTGCGTAGAGGGTCACCTAAATCGCACAAAGCATCATTGACCTGATCCACAACCGGTTCTTCATATTGCTGAATTCTGTGCTGCTTGTTTTCGGCATCAAGTGTATCAATGCATGCTTTCTCTTCATGCTCGTGATCTTTAGCGCTACATGTATTATGTATGGCCTGCAATTCATCCCACATAACCGCCATATCGCGATCCTGCCGTGCATGCCCAATTTCATGCAAGAGTTTGCGCTCAAGGCTCATCTCATGATGCTCTCCATCAACCCCCAGATAACGTACCGTGCGATACGATGTCGGATCAATAACCACAGCATTACTGCTTTGGCTAAACAGAGGTTCTTGTATTTGTTCAGCTAAGCTATCAGGAGGCCGAATGACCAGTCGCCATTCATCCTGACTTTGCCTGAGTCGTATCGTCTCTATATCGGACTCCAGGTCAGCTACCTGTTCAAATTTATTATGGTCATAATTGCCAAAAGTGATTCCCCATAGCTCTTGTTTATCCTGAGGATAAGATTGAAGTTCTCCTAGCGAATCCCACACAAACTGCAGATTATCTCTTTCTCGTTGGTAGCTGCGCCTGTGTCCTTCCTCAAAAAACGGTTTGGCTTCTTCCAGATACGTCAGTCGGCCTAGCGCATGTTCCAACTTTGCCGTATCTTCGGCGTTGAACCCCTCCAGCTTCACATAGTCTCGCCAGTTAAAGCGCGGGCGTGGGCCAGAGTCCGGTGCATTCTCGGGTATATGATTTTCCTGTGTCATGCATGCAGTATAACATCTGAATATAAAGAAATAATGACAGTGGTAAAAAGGGTTACTGGAGTACAATCGGCGCAGGCTTGAACATGGCATGATCGACGCGGTCACCGGGCATAATATCCTGCGCCTGTGCCGTGCCGCTGCGCAGATAGAGTACGGCCTTGATCTTGCCGGTAATTTCGAGCGGTTCAGTCAAGTCATTCAGCACCAGATCCGGTACGATCGCCTGAATACGCCCTGTGCCCCTGATAAACAGAACATCATAAGCGGTCTCTAAATTGCTCCAGCCGAGCGAAAGTTCATCACGGTCTTCCAGTACCACCATAATACCGCGCCCCGGGGCAAGTTGCTTACGGTTCTGAAACCACTCAAAGCTGGCTGTTTTCATGGGCATAATTTCTACAAAAAACGGGCGGCGAGTCAGTATCGGGGCCGTATTCTGCTGAGTCTCAGCCTCTTCTTCCGCTTCCTTCTCTTCCTCATCGTCTTCTTCATCGGATTTCGTTTCCGGGGGAGGAGTCGGTGCACGTTTGGAGATGATCGTCAGACTTTCCTTGCTGTATACCATGGCAGCAGCGGGGAAGGCCATTAGCAAAGCCACGCAGCAACAGAGCAGGTAGGAAATGGGACGCATAAGACTCACGGCGCTCAGGGGTTAAATATCGGATGTTGTACCGTATCTCCAACGCGAATACCATAATGATTACTGGTTCCCGCCGGAATTTCGAGCACGGCGGAGGCCGGGCGCCTGGATGTAATGGTCTCCAGTGAATGCGGGGTAGTATGTTCGGCAATATCCACGATAATGCCTCGCTGATTGATAAACAGCATATCCAGTGGAATATAGGTGTTTTTCATCCACATGGACATACGACGCTCACTGCCAAAGTTAAATAACATACCGGTTTTCTTAGGCAATTCCTTACGGAACATCAGGCCGTGACGCAACTCATCCCCTGTGCTCACCACCTCCACATCAAATGCATGCGTGGCCCGGGCCGTGATGACGCTGAGTGCCTCTTTCTCTTTGGCGGGAAGTGCAGTTGTAATGGGGGGGATGTTGTCCCGTGCATTTGCGGCAAAAATAACGGCTCCCGCAAAGCTTATAAAGACAAGTAAAACCCAGTATTTCGCCATTAATCAGCCCGTCTCTGCTGTCACAAATCTTTAACACTTTATCAGTAATGGCTGTGCTATACTAGAAAAGTGGAAAAATATGCGTAAAGGTACAATATGTCGCGTGGTTTTGTAGGTAATCGTACAACATCTAATCCCGCTCGCAGTGCGAAAGAGATTTTTATCCGTAAGGCAAAGGGTAAAGATGAGGAGAAGCTATCTCCGGAAGAGCGCTACGAACGCCAGATGAATGAAAAGCTTGACCAGATTCGTAATGAGGCTAATAAATCAACCCGTTATAACGTGATTCTTCCCGGTGCCGAGAAGGGTGACGGACGCCGTGAAATGTCCAAGGCAGCGAAAGACATCATTGAAAAGCTGGCGAAAGAACGAGCCAAGAAGCACGCGAAAAAAATGCAGTACCGTAACCTTAAGATCCGCGCACGGTACTTTATGGGTATGCAGGGTGGACGCATTGATCGTAAAGGCAAGATTTACGGGCCGGACGGCCATTATATTGCTTATGTCTGTAAAAAGACGGGTAAAGTGAAAAATCGCTGGGGCAATACCATCTGCAAATATTCCGAATCCAGCTATTGTGAACATGCGATCGCCCGCTTTATCTCCTGGACCTACGATAAGAAGCGTGCCAAGAATGGTATTTATGCCGTGACCGGTCACTCAACCCTTTCTGGCGGTGTCTATGGTTCCGTACGTGATGGTGTCCACGGCGCAAGCAGTGGCGGTGTCGGTGGCAGTGTCTGGGGTGACTCCGGCAATTCC
>CAYMGS010000023.1:9656-15773 GCA_964390025.1 uncultured Rickettsiales bacterium
GGCGGCGGTGTCTGGGGCAGCGGCTGGGGCGGCAATGACGACAATAATGGCGGTGGAGGTGGCGTCTGGGGTAGCGGCTGGTAATCAGATCGCAGCCAGTGCCTGAACTATATCACTGATCACATCCTCTTTATTTTCTAATCCTACCGAAAGACGCAGCAAACCCGGTGTAATGCCGAGTTTTAGCTGTTCGTCCGGCTCAATATTGGAGTGCGTGGTGGAAGCCGGGTGCGTAATCAGGCTTTTGGCATCGCCGAGATTATTGGAAATATCAATCACCTGAAGTGCATTCATAAAGGCAAACGCTGCATCTTTGCCACCTTTCAGCGTAAAGGCCAGCATTGCCCCCCCGCGTGACATCTGCCTCTGCGCAAGTTCGTATTGCGGGTGCGAGGGAAGGCCGGGATAGAGCACCGATTCAATTTTTGCTTCCGATTCCAGCGCCTTCGCCACGGCTTCTGCATTATCGCAATGGCGCTCCATACGCAGGGTAAATGTCTCCAGACTTTTATGAATGATCCAGGCATTAAACGGGCTGAGGGCCGGGCCGGTATGCCGATGGAACGGCAGCAGGGTTTCCTCGACAAACTCTTGCGTTGAAAGTACCGCACCGCCCAGCGTGCGGCCCTGACCGTCCATGTGTTTGGTGGTCGAATACACAACAATATCCGCGCCCAGCTCAAACGGTTTCTGGAGCAGAGGGGTGGCAAAAATATTATCGATAATCAGTTTTGCGCCAGCCTGCTTGCTTAATTTAGCCACGTACGCAATATCCACCAGTTCCAGCGTTGGGTTGGCCGGGGTTTCAATGAATACGGCACGGGTATTCTCCTGAAACGCTCCGTCCCAGTTTGTATTATCAGTGCCATCCACTAACGTGACCTCAATACCAAAACGCGGAAGAATCTCGGTCACAATATAAAAACAGGAGCCAAATAACACGCGGTGCGCCACCACATGATCGCCGGTTTTGAGAAAGCTCATCATGCTGGCGAATACCGCCGCCATGCCGCTGCCCATCACACAGGCAGCCTCCGCACCTTCCAGCAGACACAGCCGGTCTTCCAGCATTTTCAGGTTGGGGTTCACATAACGGGAATACACGTAACACGGCGCTTCCCCGTTAAAGCGGCTCTCTGCCACTTCAGCAGAATCATAGCAAAAACCGGAGTTGAGAAAGAGCGCTTCGGAGGTCTCTCCCAGTTCACTGCGATACGTGCCGCCACGCACCATCTGCGTGTCTTTCTGCCATTGCTCCGCCAGCGTGCGGGTATTCTGATTACGTTTCATCGTTACCTCTATCCCTTGACATGGCCATAACGCGGCTTTATGGGGAAAGCAAGGATTTACTTGAGGTTTTTCATGTTCGGCGACAATCCCATCCGCCCCCCTGTTGCAGGAGACGGGCACACACTGGAAGTGGTGCAGATCTTTGCGACCATTCAAGGAGAGGGGCCGTTTGCCGGAATGCCCGCGATTTTCATTCGTCTGGGGGGCTGCAACCTCGCCTGCGATTTCTGCGATACGGAGTTTGAGACATTCACAGCCATGGCGCTGGATAAGATCATGCAACAGGTGACAGAGCTTCGTGATACCCAGCCGCTGGCCGTTATTACGGGTGGGGAGCCATTGCGGCAGAATATTGGGCCGCTCTGTGAACGGTTGCTGGGGGAGGGTATGAAGGTGCAAATTGAGACAAACGGTACTTTATGGCGTGATGTACCAGAAGCGGTGCATGTGGTCTGCTCGCCGAAAATCTCTCAGGGGCGCTATCATCCTTTGCGCGAAGACGTTTTGAATCATGCTGATGCCTTGAAGTTTATCGTCTCTGCCAGCCACCCGGACTATGGTGATATTGCAGATGTAGGGCAGGGCACTCATCCTACGCCGGTCTATATTCAGCCGATGGATGAGTATGACGCAGATAAAAACAAGGCGAATCAGGCGCTGGCTGCGAAACTGGCTATCCGGCATAATGCCACCCTGAGTCTGCAACTGCATAAGATACTGGGGATAGAATGATTTTTTGAGAATTTTGTCATTCCACGAATTTTGTCAGTAGACAAAATTGTAGTGGAATCTATGAAAGAAATGCCAGTAGGCGTTTCTGACACAAAAAGTCTGCTGACTTTTTGTTGTTCTGGATCACCTTATAATGTTTCCTGCTGGAAACATTCAGGTGATGACAATAAGGGTAAGAAATGAAAAATAAAAAAGCCGTCATACTCCTCTCCGGCGGGCTGGATTCCGCTACTGTGCTGGCGATTGCAAGGGCGGAAGGCTACGTGCCCTACGCGCTGTCCTTCCGCTATGGTCAGCGGCATAAGGCGGAACTGGAAGCCGCTGCACGTGTGGCGGCCGTGCAAGGCGTGGCAGCGCATAAGTTTGCGGACATCGACCTGCGCCTGTTTGGAGGCTCGGCCCTGACGGATGATATTGACGTACCCAAGGCCCGCAGCGTGGAGGAAATAGGAGCGGGGATACCCGTGACCTATGTCCCGGCACGCAATACTATTTTTCTGTCTTTTGCGCTTGCCTGGGCAGAGGTGCTGGGAGCGTATGATATATTCGTTGGCGTGAATGCGCTGGACTATAGCGGCTACCCGGACTGCAGGCCGGAATTTATCGCCGCCTATGAGGAGATGGCGAATCTGGCGACCGCCTACGGCGTGGAAAATAACGATATTAGTGAGCACAAAACTAAGCTAGACAAAATAAGCAGCGCATCCGCATTCATACGCCGCTGATCGACCTGAGCAAGGCAGAAATTATAGGAAAAGGGCTGGAGCTGGGTGTAGACTACAGCCTGACCCTCTCCTGCTATGACCCCACACCGGAAGGGCAGCCCTGCGGTGCGTGTGATTCCTGCCTGCTGCGGGCAAAAGGCTATGCAGAACACGGTATGACAGAAGGAAACTGAGCATATGAACGACTCCTACACCGAGCATCTTACCCAACTTGGCGGCGCATCAGAGATACCGGACTCCCCGGAAGCGGCTACGCTGGAATCCGTACCCAACCCGCACCCGCAGGTGGACTATAACGTGCGGTTCATCTGCCCGGAATTTACCTCGCTCTGCCCGATTACGGGGCAGCCGGACTTTGCGCATCTGGTGATAGACTATGTGCCGCGTAACAGTCTGATTGAGAGCAAGTCCCTGAAACTGTATCTGGCCTCGTTTCGCAATCACGGGGCGTTCCATGAGGACTGCACGGTGGCAGTGGGCAAGAAGATCATGGAAGCGATCGACCCGACATGGCTGCGCATCGGTGGCTACTGGAACCCGCGGGGCGGCATCCCGATTGACGTTTTTTTCCAGACCGATGACCCGCCGAAGAATGTCTGGATACCGGAGCAGAATATCGCCCATTACCGGGGCAGGGTGTAGATAAACAGACAAACGCAACATCACGCTTGCATCCACCCGTAGTCTTTGTAAGATACGCCACCTTCCTTAAGGGCGGTTAGCTCAGTTGGTTAGAGCGCTACGTTGACATCGTAGAGGTCGGAAGTTCGAATCTTCTACCGCCCACCATAATCTACAAATCATAGGTTGCGGACATACAAATCAGCGCAACCCCTTGCCGATTTAGGTTCTATTCTCTAGCTATTCAAAATTATTTCGGTATTCGTGTAATCCATTGATTAACCTCAAAAAGGATTACATGTGGACCAGGATAAAATCGACCAGCTAATGGAAAAGATCAAAAACGACACACGTTCGCCGAATGAAGTGTTTTCAAGCATCGCTAATCGGTTGGTCAGAGATTGCAACATTCCAAAAGAACAATCACACGAAGCCGCCCGCAAACTCATCCGCGTTTTTGAGATAGCGATGAAAGTGGCAGAGCAGAAAACTGACGAGGAAGAATAATTGCTATTCCCAGATGATGGGTTCTTTTTTACTCTCACTAATTAGATGCACACCTAGTATTCTTCGAGTAGCCTTAGCAGCAAAGTCCTTCTTGTGTTCTGCATATCTGCCAAGATACTCGCGGGTTAAGTCATCTATACGCTTATCCATATCTCCCCAGATAGCATCCTCATTACAAAATGAATACTGATTACCCCAACCCATAACTTTATTATTCATTCTTGATAGTACGTTAATGAGTGTATGATCATTTTGCTTTCCTTCTAGCTTCTTCTCATAGCTTTGATTGAAGGTATCGCTCATCATATCCTTGATGGAGCTGAGCAGTTTATTACGAGATTCCTTATTCGGGCGAATGTTTTTTCCCTTAATTTCAACGCCAAGAAAATCAAACCCCTTATCAATGTGACCAGAAATAGCCTTAGTCGGTTTTTCATCTAAGCTGTAGACCTCGAGTCCTTTCGATTTCAAAACCTGTGCGCCATCATTAAAGGCATCGCGAACAGCCTTCCATCCCTTACCTAGAATTATGAATTCATCAAATTCATAAAGCAAAATATTTCCCAAGAGAGGTGATAAACAACACCCTTGAGGTGTTCCAACCGTACTATAATCAAAAAATTTCCTATGTTTTTCAGGAATACGGCCAATATTTCGTACTTCAAGATTTGTGGAGGCATCTAAAATGCCTAAAAACTCTTCCTCTTTAATGTATGATCCAATTGTTTCAATTACTTCTTTGCGCGGTATTTGCGTGAAGAAAGATTTGATATCGGATTGATAGAAATGATCTGCACCATTTTGAATGGCGACCACAGCAGCTTCAATGGCAGGCCGCACTCCTTTTTTGTTATCAACTTCACTTTTTAATGCCCCATAACTTCCTGGTGCATCCAGATACTTTTGGGTACCATCTTGCTCCTGAAGAATATCAAGCAAAGCTCTTTGTACAATACGCCCATCAACTGGTGAAAGAGCAATCGGGCGCTTCTTGTCTCCAACGGTAACACCGTGCACGCCCTCGAATTTAAAGCTCTTATTTTTAATCGCACGGCTGATCTTGCCAATGTTTTAATGCTCTTTTGTTTTAAACTCTCGAACAGATTCTCGAGTTTTTGAAGAATCTGACTTTAGGCCATTTTCATATATTTTATGCCATGTTGGCCAAAGTGTATTCGGTGAATACAGCTTTTGATGAAGTGGTTTGTGCTTATATGATCCCATCTAGTAAATCCCGGTGGTAAACTCTACCCACTAACTGTGTATCTAATACTCTTGCTCCTAAACGAAGCTCGCCTGCAACTTGGTAACGCATCGACGAATCGAGGTCACGGTTGATGCAGTGGCCGCCATCAATCTTCGTAATGCTGTTAACCAACATCACGACAAATGTAGCAACCAGTCAGATGCCATTATGAGATAGTATTATCTGATTAAATTTCAAGAGTTCAGGATAGAAATGTAGTGCCAGTATTGGGGGATTTTGGCTGCAGAAATTTTTTCTTTATACTATAAATCAGAAGCTTATCGTCCGCCGAGGTTCTGAATTTGTCTACCAAGCCCCACCACGCTTCGCCCTTCGGGCTTCGGCTCGGCAAGCCAACGGCTTGACGAGATGAAGGAGTAGCTAAGCAGAGGCTGTCGCGCCGTAATGAGCGTAGCGAAATGAAGGCGGGCTGAAAAAAAAGCACCTTCCTTCATTATTCCCTCCCTGCTGATAATGATTCTCATTTATATGTTGACACGGTCGCATGAGGCGCTTATTAGCTCAGTCATAAAAGTGATAATGATTCTCATTTAGAAGGGTTGGGCTATGTATCATCATCTGTTTACGCCGCTTTCGCTGGCGCTGGCGACCACGACATTTCCTGCGATGGCAGAAGAGCCGGTATCGTATCCATATCTGAGCGGGGAAGCGGTATTTGAAATACAGCTGGAGCAGGGGGTGGATTCAGATGACCCGGACAATGAGCGCACCAACCTGTTTGGCCGTTCGGAAGTCGCGCCGGTGTTACATCTGACGGAGCATGTCTTTATTGACGGGGTGGCGGTGCTGGAGCCCGTGCAGGACAGCAACCCCGGGGATGATGTCTTCTTTGAGAATGAAGGCGTGTTTATCGAGGAGATTAAACTGAATGTCGAGAAGGGGCCGTGGGCGGCGTTCATCGGTAAATTCAATCCGGCATTTGGCATAGCATGGGATTTTGGACGTGGCATCTGGACAGAAGACTTTGCCGAAGAT
>CAYMGS010000023.1:15783-18586 GCA_964390025.1 uncultured Rickettsiales bacterium
TATGAGATTACAGAGAAAATCGGGTTTGGTGGTGCGTATGCATTGGAGACAGCTACAACAGGCACGCATATCATCACCGCCAGCACCTTCTTTGCTGATACCAGCTTCCTGACGGAATCCACGATCACCGGGAGAGGGCGTGTGAGGGAGTCGGACGGGGGGGCAAGTAATACCGAAGACTTCTCCTCCTTTGTCGTCTCACTTGATGGTGTGAGTGCAGGCGGCATTGAGAATCTTTCCTATCACATCTCCTTCAGTCACCTTGCCGAGGGAGACGCCAGTACGGGCGGCGATGACCAGCAGGGCGTGGCAGGTAATCTGCAGTATATTATCCCGGTCAGTGACGCATTGCAAAGCGATGTGCTGCTGGAAGTAGTGAGCATTCGTCATGTAGATGGCGGTATCGCAGATGCGCAGTATTATACCGCTAACGTCGTGAATACTATTTATGATAACTGGAACGTGACGATAGGCTATGAGAGAGAGATATGGACATGCCCGGTGCACCTGATATGAATGATCACCTATTTCAGTTAAGCGGCGGCTATGACTTCGGTAATGGCCTGACACTGGAAGGTGGCTGGAAAAGTACGGAAGAATCCAGTGTAGACACGGACATCTTAGGGGCATTGGCACGATATACGGTAGAGTTTTAAAGAGGAGCGAGAATATGAAAATAATTATAATGAGTGCTGCACTATACGTAATTGTCATTCTGGCTGCATTGCCTTCACAGGCGGCTACTCAGGATGCGGTGACAGAAAACTACGCTAAGCTTGTGCATGCAAATTACAAGGATGCCTATACGGATGCGTTAGCACTGCAACAGGCAATCGACGCCATGCTTGCCAGCCCAACCAATGAGACTCTGGAAGCCGCAAAGAAGGCATGGCTGATTTCCCGCGACTCTTACGGGCAGACCGAAGCGTTCCGTTTCTATGAGGGGCCGATTGACTTCGTGGATAGTGAAACGGGTGCAGAGGGCCCGGAGGGCCGCCTGAATGCATGGCCGCTCAATGAGGCCTATATTGATTATGTGCAGGGCGATGAGAAGGCCGGAATCGTGCAGAATACCGGGGTCACGATTACAAAAGAAAGCCTGACTGAAAAAAATCAGGAACTGGATGAGGCCGATGTCGCAACCGGTTATCACGCGATTGAATTTTTGCTGTGGGGGCAGGATTTAAGCCTGGAAGGGCCGGGTGATCGTCCCGTCTCTGATTATGCGAAAACACAAGAGAATGAGCGCCGTCGTGCCTACCTGAAAGCCGTCACCGACCTGCTGACAGATGACCTGAAATTTCTGGTCGACAGCTGGGAACCGGGTAAGGACAACTATGCTCAGGAGTTTGTATCTGATGAAGCGGCGCTGGATCACATGCTGACCGCACTCGCAACACTCAGCGGTTTTGAGCTGGCGTCCGAACGCCTTGCCACGGCACTGGACTCCGGCGATCAGGAAGACGAGCATTCCTGCTTTAGCGATAATACGCATAACGATTTTATTATGAACGCAAAGGGCATCAGCAATGTGTATTTCGGCACCTATAAGGAAGTGAAGGGGCCCGGTATTTACGACCTGTTAAAGGCAGAAAACGAAGAGCTGGCAGAAGAAATTGCGGCGCACCTAAAACATACCGAATCCCTGATTGCCAGGCTTCCCCGGCCCATTGACCGGGAATTACTGGCAACACCCGCCGATAGCGTTGCCCGTAAGCTGGCGGAGAAGGTCATCACATCACTGCAGACACAGGCCGACCTGTTTAAGTCCGCCGGAGATGCGCTGGGTGTTGACGTTAACACCATGAGCGAATAAACCGGCAGCCATATGCCAGATATTTCTCAATTTTTCCTGCCGGCAGCCCTGCTGAGTGTCATAGTGCTTGCAGAGGCTCAGGCACAGGAGCGCCCGGATAGCCTGCCTCCGGCGCCGGAGGTAGCAGATAATCCCTACTCTGGCGGGAAAACCACGGTATTTAATACGACGCGTGATGCCTTTGCCAAACCGCTGGCCAATCTTCCCACAAAAGATCTGCGTGGGTTCACCTTTGGCAACAAAATGTTCAATACGAACTGGGTACAGGCACCGGCATCCGTTACCAGTCTGGATGGTTTGGGCCCTACGTTTAACCGTGTGTCCTGCTCCTCCTGTCACTTTAAAGATGGAAGAGGGAGACCGCCTCGTGACATCAAAGAACCTATGAACTCCATGCTGCTTCGTTTAAGCATTCCGGGAAAGGCAGAGGATGGTGGCCCTGTGGCACACCCTGCGTATGGAGGCCAGCTTAATACGTTCGGTATTCACGGTGTGCCTGCCGAGGGCAAAGCCACTATCGAGTATGAAATAATCACCGGTATGTATGCGGACGGCACCTCTTACACGCTGCGACGCCCACATTACAGCTTTTCCGATATGGCATTTGGCGAGCTGGGTGAGCAGGCGATGTATTCTCCGCGCGTAGCGCCAGCCGTGCATGGGCTGGGCCTGCTTGAGGCAATCCCGGAAGCAACCATTCTCTCATGGGCCGACCCAAAAGATGAGGATGGAGACGGCATTTCGGGCAGACCTAACTACGTGCCTGATATAGAAGGCAAAAATGTGGTCGGGCGTTTCGGCCTGAAATCCAACGTGGCAACAATCCGGCAGCAGGCGGCCGGTGCTGCGCTGGGGGATATCGGTATTACGACGTCATTACATCCGGAGGAAAATTGCCCCAAACCCCAGAAAGCATGCCGGGAAGCCATGAGTGGCGGCACGCCGGAAATGAGCGATATGCAGTTGGAGAGACTGACGTTTTACTCG
>CAYMGS010000024.1:0-702 GCA_964390025.1 uncultured Rickettsiales bacterium
GCGCAGGCGTGATGCCAGTATTTTTTTTAGCCTTCCTTGCAATCTCGCGGCGCGGCGGCGCGTTGCAGCCGGTCATTGATCGCCACACCCACCCCGCGTAAGGGAATCGGCATCACGGCAATGCGGGCACATCCTTGTGCATCCAGCCGCCGCAGCGCATCATACAGGTGATGGGCCGCTTCTTCCAGATTCGCGTCCATGCTGAGCTGCTCACAGGGGCCATGTTCCCCTTCCAGCGGTGGGCCAAATGCCAGCAGCGCTTCCCCCTCCCGCCAATCGGTGGCATTCAGGCGTAGCTGTGCGTCAGGCGCATAGTGACTTGCCAGCAGACCGGGAGACTTTAACATGATGTCCTCTGATGCAGTCGTATCTGCTGTGGCCTGTCCCAACACGTCGGCAATCTGTTCCTGCGTCACCGAACCGGCCCGCAAGATTACCGGCGTCTCGCCGGTACAATCCACCACAGTCGATTCCAGCCCTACCTTTGTCGCGCCACCATCCAGTATCAATGCCGGGGCTACATCCGTCGCGGCAAACTCATCAGCGACATGCTGCGCGGTGGTGGGGCTGATCTTACCGGAACGATTGGCACTGGGCGCCGCCACCCCTTGCCCGAACGCTCTCAGCACTGCCTGAGCCACCGGGTGCGCGGGCATGCGCAATGCGATGGTTTGCCCGCCGGCACTTACTTCCGGTGTGGCC
>CAYMGS010000024.1:712-1606 GCA_964390025.1 uncultured Rickettsiales bacterium
TCGACAGCACCAGCGTCAGCGGCCCCGGCCAGAATGCGTCGGCCAGACGCGCAGCCATGGCATTTAAAACCGCATAGCGTTGCAGGATTGCCATATCCCCGATATGGACGATAAGGGGGTTGTGGGAGGGACGCCCCTTGGTTGTATAAATCGCCTGTATTGCCAGACGGTTCCCCGCATCACCCCCCAGGCCATAGACCGTCTCGGTGGGCAGGGCAATCACGCCACCGGAGCGCAATATACCTACCGCCCGATGGATACCGGAGGGCGTTGCAGGAGTTATTTCACACACGCGCATTGACAATATCTAGCGTCCTGTTATAGGTTGCACCCAACATCTCGTGGGTTTCACGGTTATTCAGTGACATGATACGGAGGAATGCATCATGGGTCAAAAAGTCGTTACTATCGCCCAGCAAAAAGGCGGCGCAGGAAAGACCACCATCGCAGCACATCTTGCCGTCGCACTCGCGCAACGCGGGTATCGCGTGGCACTGATCGACATTGACCCGCAGGGCAGCCTGAACCAGTGGTATCAGATGCGCGAGGAAACGCTGGGTGAAGATTACACCGGCATTGAATTTTCTGCCCTCTCCGGCTGGCGGGTCGGCAGCGAGATTTCCCGTATGAGCCGCATGCATGATATTGTGATTGTCGACAGCCCTCCCCATTTGGAAAGCGAGGCGCGCGCGGCTATTCGTAACGCTGACCAGCTGATCATCCCGGTGCAGCCCAGCCCAACAGACTTATGGGCCACCATGGCCACAGTGGAGCTGGCACGTGTTGAAGAAGCCCCGGCTCACATTGTGCTGAACCGGGTGAACCCACAGTCTCGTATCTACACACGCATTAAAAATGAACTGAACGATATGATACTGGGTACACTGTGCAACC
>CAYMGS010000024.1:1616-3658 GCA_964390025.1 uncultured Rickettsiales bacterium
AGCTCTCTGATGGACGGGCTGGGTGTCACCGAAGCACAGCCCTCCTCCCCTGCCGCAGAAGAAATCAAACATCTCGCCCTGCGCATTACCAACCTGCTGACGGAAGATGAAGAGGAAATGCTGGCGGAACATGCCTGAGCCGTATATGCTCAGCATATGAAACTTCAGATTACAAAGCCGGATTCCACTATACCCTCCTCTTCTGTTTCCACAGTGAGCGTACCATTTTCTATTGGCAATGCTACAGGGTCGCTGGAAATTGCATACTCAGATCAGGGCATTCACCGCATCACACGGTCACAGCAAATAGCGCAAAAACAACCCATTCCTACTTCCCTGCAACCACTGACAGAAGCGTTGGCGGCTTACGCATCCGGGGAACGCGTGGATCACTGGCCTGCCACCGTCCTGTTAAGTGGAAGCCCGTTTGTCTGCGCGGCATGGCAACAGATTGCTGCCGTACCCTATGGCCATACGATCTCTTATACCGAACTGGCAAAGAAAGCCGGGAATGCTGCCGCAGTACGGGCGGTGGCCAGTGCCTGTGCGCGTAACCCGGCGCCGATCCTCATCCCGTGCCACCGCATTATTGCAAAAGACGGCACTCTCGGCGGTTTTGCCTGGGGTCTGGAATCCAAACGTGCATTGCTGGCGTTAGAACAGCAGGCCGTACTCAACGCTGCTGCGTAAGCGGGCCGACTCCATCAAATAAACGGCTGATTTCAGGCGGGTGCATAGCAAGCGACGCCAGAGAGCATTTCGGGATCACCCACTCCGGCAAGCTCGTATGGGCGGTGCCTTCCTGCCTTTTATAGCGTTGTGTCTCACTGGCAAAGACCTGCACAATACGCTGGCTGACCGGGCTGGTACCAAATTCAGGGTGCCATTGTAAACCTAAGGCAAATTGTCCGGCATACGGACCATTCGGGTCAGGCTCCATCGCCTCAATCAGCCCGTCTTTAGTGATGGCAGAAGGCCGAAAACCTTTTCGTAGCGCGCCGATGCCCTGATGGTGCAGTGAATTCTCCATGATGATGCCATGCGGTAGCTTTGTATGCACAGGAGCAAAATACCCCGGCACATTCTCCGCTATTTCGGCCAGTCGTGTGCCTTTCAGCATCTTCACAAAGTGGATCGGTGTATAGGGCATGTCCAGTCGCATATGCTGATCAAAAAATTTACCTTCAGACTCCGGTAAATGCTGGCGCAATGTGCCACGTTCGCCCAAAGCTCCGCCAACATTCATGCGCTGCATGCCACCGCATACACCAAGTAGAGGCACTCCCCTCTTCAGCGTTCCTTCCACCAGAGCTGATTCAAACGCCATCCGGTCACGGTAGTCCTGTGTATCGGGTACAACCGTTCCATCCTGTCGTGTCTGCCCATAATCCTGCGGGTCGATATCGTTGCGATTACCCATCACCACCACCCCGTCCAACCGGTCAAGATATTCCGGCACCCGGTCGCAGTTATGATCCAGCATCACCGGGTAGACGCCCTGCGATTTGAGCTGAGTAATAATCGCCGCCGTACCATATGAAAGTGGTTCAGAGCCACTCACACTAATAATCGGCATGGCAGTATCAATACCACCATGTTGTGAGGTCGCATCATCGGGTCTGGACGTTTGCATGGCATCATTATACGAAGGATACAGGATTAGTGTGTGAACGTTTTTTGACAATCGGGCAGAGCATGACACCCACATCAGCATTTAAACAACAGCTCAGGGATGAGATGTTATCCAGACGTCAGGCGCTACGGTCGGAGGATCGCCAGCAAGCGGAACGCCATATGCTTATCCACATACAGGATTCCGGGCTGGATAAGCGTTTCTCCAGTATATCCGGGTTTATCCCCATCCGTGGCGAGCCCGATATAAGGCCTATTATAGCCTTTATGTCTACTAACGGCTGTGGGGTTTCTTTGCCCAGTATTGAACCGGATGGAGGCATGATCTTTCGCCAGTGGCACCCACGCGACCCACTCAAGCCGGGAAAATACCGCATTCCGGCTCCGGTGGATAGCCCACCGGTCATCCC
>CAYMGS010000024.1:3668-15284 GCA_964390025.1 uncultured Rickettsiales bacterium
GCCACTCTATGCCTGTGATCAGCGAGGTGCACGTCTTGGTACAGGCGGCGGTTATTATGACCGCCTGCTCACCCGGCCGGAATATACCAACTGTTACCGGCTCGGGGTTGGGTTTGGCTTTCAATTGCTCCCACACTTGCCAACGGAAGCCCATGATGTCAGAGTGCATGCCTATTTGTCAGAAGACGGCATTCAGGAGTTTGCATGAAATTATTATTTTGCGGAGATATTGTCGGACGTGCCGGCAGAGACGTACTCCTCAAACACCTTCCTTCCCTGCGCCGTGATTACGCACCGGACTGTATTGTGGTGAGTGGCGACAACGCAGCCGGAGGATTCGGTATCACCCCGGCCGTCTGTCATGACCTTTTTAAGGCCGGAGTAGATGTCATCACCGGTGGCGATCATGTGTGGGATCAAAAGGATATTCACGGCTATATCAGCAAGGAACCACGCCTGTTGCGCCCTCAGAACTTCCCGGATTCCACGCCTGGGTCTGGACATTACATACTGGAACTGACTGATGGCAGGAAGATTCTGATTGCCCATTTTCTGGGTCAGGTCTTTCATAAGGAACATGCCCCCTGCCCCTTTGCCTGCGCAGAAGAACTGATATCCGGTTATCGTCTTGGCAAGACGGTCGATGCTATTCTGGTCGATATGCATGCGGAAGCAACCTCAGAGAAAAATGCGATGGGCGTGTTTCTGGATGGCCGGGTTAGCGCGGTCGTCGGCAGCCATACCCATGTCCCCACCGCCGATGCGCGCATCCTGCCGAAAGGAACGGCATACCAGACAGACACCGGTATGTGCGGTGATTATCATGGGTCAGTTATCGGCTTTGAGCCAACCGCCCCGCTCCAGCGATTTCAGAGCAAAATCACCAAGATTCGTCTGCAACCGGCCACCGGAGACGGCACTGTCTGCGCGGTATTGATTGAAACGTCAGATGACACGGGCCTCGCTGAGAGCATTACCCCGGTCATGAAAGGCGGCATATTAGATAAAGGATAAGAGATGATGATCATCTATTATCGATCATCACTCATCTGCTTTAAGCGTCTTCTTCCTCTTCGCTCGGCACTTGCGGCATAGCGTTTGTGGTGCGCTTCTTAGACGATTTGAACTTACTGCGCACCAGCTTCCCTTTACTCTCGTCCCAGCTATACTGGTAGACAACTGTTTTCACACCAGTCATCACAATATCACCATTGGCGAGTTGCAGAATATCGAAGCCTTTTTGCAGCGCGTCGTTAATCAGCGCAGAAGACTGGCGCAGGTAACTGGGGTCGGACATCATATCCGCCTCACTGGATTCCTCACCGCCTTCTAGCATTTTGCTGTTTAAATTAAACTTACTCAGCAATTTCTGATTATACGCCATGATTCTTTCGTCTTCCTGCAGCTTATTTTTTAGTGTCCCAAATATTAGGGGGACAAAGGTATACATTAACGTGCGTTAAAAGCAAGATGTTATACTGCAGTCTAGTCAGTAAAAAATGGTGCATCCAGAACCGATGCTGAATTTACGCCAGTAAAGAGTAATTACTTCCGGTAGTGTCACGTAAAAAAAACAGCTAAAAAAAGGCCCGGCCACCTGACGGCAACCGGGCGAGGGGAGGAGTTCGTATTGCCGGAAGGCAATTAGAGGTTATTGAGCTGCTCCAGCAACTCATCCGTGGTGCTGATCACCCGGGTATTGGACTGGTAGGCCCGCTGAGCCACGATCATCTCGGTCAGCTGCTCAGCCAGATCCACGTTGGATTGTTCCAGTGAACCGGAGACCAACGTACCCACCCCATTCTGACCGGCTTCACGGAGTAACAGATCACCGGATTTATTGGTCTCTGCATACACGTTACCGGAGATGGGCTTCAGCCCGTTCGGGTTAATGAAATCCGCCACGGGAATCTTGAAAAGTTCAAGCTGTTGTCCATTCGTGAAGGAGGCCGTGATAAACCCTTCGTCATCAATGGCGATGCTAACCAGATCACCGGCAGCGGCACCATCCTGATTGACGAACGTGAAGTCATAGCCGCCTGCAAACTGGCGCAGCCCGTCCGTATCCCCGATATTGTTAGCACCCGCCGTACCAAAAGGCAGCCCGGCCGTTCCAAGATCAAGGGTAATCTGACTGACAGCCGCACCGTTCGTCCAGAAGACATCGATCTCTCCTTGTAGTCCGTTACTGACATTGCGCAGCGATCCGTCACCGTTAAAGGAAATCGTACCCACTGCAATCTGGCTGTCGACCAGCGTCGAATTGATCTCACTGTCATCGGCAGCATACACCTCAACCGCCCATTCATTATTGGCAATCTTGATGTAGCTGAAGAGAATGTCATGGCCTACACCGAGCGAGTCGAAAATCCGTACAGAACGGCTGAACTGAGGCTCGATATCACCGGACGCCATATTCTCACCGACCACAGCACTATTGTCGTAGCGCGGGCCCAGTGACCCGGTATCACCCCGCGTATACGCCGCCGTATTCAATGACGCAACCAGCGTGTTACCGTTATCATCTGTCAGACCAAATTCTGCCAGCAGGCTACCGGTATTCGACACCTGAATGTCACCGTCCGTGTTGATCTGACCACCACCACCGATAGCGCCGGCTGCATTGATCGTGATCTCAAACGTATTAGCATCCACCACGTTAGTAATCTGATGCGTGGTATTCAGCTCGGCTGCGGTGAAACCGTCAAACGGGGTCATGTTAGAAAAGACCACATGCTGACCCTGACTAAGCCCATGACCTGCCAGCGTCACCGTAACAGTCACGTTACCGGGGCCACCCGGAGCCAGTGCACCCACACTGTTCACCGCAAGAGCCTGTGACGGGCCGACATAATCCTGGAAACGTACGGTATCCAGCGGGTCATCCACCCACATGTCCATCGTTGCCTCACCCAGCGGGTTAATCACCGTAGCGCTCACCCCGACATCGTCATTGATGAGGTCTGCCAGGTTGTTCATCGTCGAGAAGCGACGCGGACCGGCGGCGATATCTGTCAGATCCAGCTCCTGCACCCAGTCAATACCGAGCAGCGTGCCGCTACCCGTCGAGTCCACATTGGCAAAGGTCACGGATTCCGTGGCATCTTCCGAGCCTACGACCAGTCGTCCACCTACCACGCGAGCCGTCAGACCCGGCTGCTGGTCAATGGCGCTGGCCAGACTGTTCAGACTGTTGAACTGACCACCCGCTGTACTGGGAGACGACGCCTGATAGGTAAAGGTCGCTGTTCCCGCAGACGGTGTGGCAATCGTGAAACTTCGTGAATTCACCGTGTAGTTACTGAGATTCGTAGGATCAATCAGCGGCTGGGAAGCCGAGGTTGCATCCAGAATATTCCCGGTAAACAGACGGGTGGTCCAGGTCGTCACCGGCACGGCGGCGTTGGAATCACCACCCACAGTCGCTGCCGTGGTCGTCTGGAATGTATAGGTGCTGGCACCCGTCACCGTGATCACATGTGTGGTGTTGATCTCGGAGAGCGGAATCGTCTCCGCACCGGCCCAGGTGAAGTTTGCAATCCGCACCTGCCCGCCGGTTGCCAGTGTACCACTCGCAATAAACGGTGCCAGAGACGCATCGCTTACCGTGAAAGTATTACCGGCAATAGCCGGGCCGGTAACTTCACCACCAGCTGCAAGCTGGTTTGCCGAAAGATCGTTCTGGCCGTCACCGATATTGGTGGAACCGGTCGTGGTAATATCACGACCCAGCGAGAAACCACCGTAGAAATAGTCATATTCCAGACCCAGCCCGGTAGTAATGGTAAAGGCGTCACCCCGTGCAATATGGTTGGGCAGCGCCAGGCCAAAGTTAGGTGGCGGCACTGCGGCGCTCCCTTCATCCGGTACAATAATATCATCACCGCTGATGAGGTAGTTGTTGGTGGAGTTGGAGTCCATATTCACCGTCACCGTCTCACCGGGGAAAATATCCTCGTCAGCATCCAGATTCAGGCCGAGTTCAATTTCTGTAGTTGGTTCGGCTTCACCACCGAGATTCGCCACATTCACCGTCTGCAGACTCTCAATGTTGGTGCTGGCAACCTTATTCAGGTTACCCGGATCACCCGGCAGGCGGCCTTCCTGATCCAGCGGCCATGCCCGCAGGAAAAAGCCCTGAGAGTTCACCAGATTCCCGTTTTCATCCTGACGGAAGGAACCGGCGCGCGTATAGAGCGGCTGGCCGGAACCATCAGCGTTGGATGATACCACGAAAAACCCGTCGCCAGACATCGCAATATCCGTCGGCGCGGATGTGGAAAGCAGCAGTCCCTGCTTATCGACATTGTAGCGCGTGGTTGACCGCACACCACCGGGGTTGAATGCGGTAACGGCGGACTGGTTGATGACCAGCGTCTGGAATTGCGCCTGTGATTCCTTATAGCCGACCGTGTTCACGTTGGCGATGTTATCTGAGATAATACCCAGCTTCTGACCCTGAGCACCGAGGCCAGACACACCTGTAAATAACGCTCCATATAAAGACATAATGACCTCCTGTACTAAATTGCGTTATAGTTCCTGTTAATGTTTCTCTGCATAAAACTCTCCTACGAATCTTCCGATTCCGTCTCCTCGCCACTATCGGCGTTCTGGTCGCCGCTCTGCCCCTGACTGTTGTCCGGGTTCGTGCCGCCAAAATCTTCCGGCACTTCACGAATCGCCAGCACCTCGCTGATCGGTACGAGCTGGCCACCTACTGTGAGGTTGAGTTCACCTTCATTCAGTTCCACGGCACTGACGCGCCCGGTCGTAAAGGTGGTGACTTCAATCTCTTCCCCGTTAAAGTCAGTAGCATGCACCTGAAGATTGTAGGTGCCTTCCTGCATCTGGGTACCGGTAAAGCTGTTTGAGCCATCCCATGTCACCAGGTTTTTGCCGGAGTTACCGCTACCGTTACCACTGAAGACGGCACGGCCTGCCGCATCGGTAATCACCACGCTGACTTTCTCCGCCGGGCGATCCAGCGAATAGATAAAGGGCGCCACACCATCTGTCAGGAAACCGCTATTACCACGCGCTTCCACCAGTTTGCCGATATAACCGACGGCACTGTCCACACCCTGCGCCTGATTCAGTTCCAGCAGTTTTTCCATATTGGTATTGGTCGCAATCTGCTGTTCCACGCTTGCAAACATCACCAGCTGCTCCGTGAACTGGTTGGTATCCAGCGGCTCGGTCGGATCCTGATGCTGCAGCTGTGTTGTCAGCAGCAATAGAAAATCATCAAAATCATCAGCCAGCTTCTGCCGATCCTGATCCGCCTTAGAGGTCGCCGGATTGGTCGATTGCTTGATGAGATCAAGGTTACTGGCTGCTGCGCTTAATTCATCCATTGTCGTATCCTTCCTTATACACGTATATCCACGCCATCACTGGCGATAAGGGTATATTCACCGTCCACCTGCTGCAGTGGCAGCGGTGTATCTTCCGTCAGAGCTGCCTGTTCGCCCAGCTCATCAGCATCGTCATAGGCACTCATATCCTGTTCAAAATCGGAGGCATTGCCATGCTGCTGACCCGGCTGCTCACGCAGATCGAACTGCAAATCACCGGCCCCTGTCTCAAGCCCGGCCTCAGCCAGCGCCTGCTCCAGCCCGCGCGCATCACGCTGCAGAAGCTGGAAGGTATCCCGGTTATCAGCAGTGACCAGCACCTGCGCGCGGCCATCCTGTGCAATATCCAGTTTAATCTGAAGCTTACCCAGCTCTACCGGTTGCAGCTTGATCGTAATGCGATCCATGCCATCGGATACCGCCTGACGGATACGCACGGAAATCTGCTCCTCTACCGGGGTTTCCGGTGCAGCGTGGGCCATTTTCATCAACGGCGTGCGGCCCTGTGCATCTACTGCATGAGGATTAGAAGCCTGCGGCCCCTGCCCGCCTATCGGCTGCGGAGTGATCGTCTTATCGTTGAGCAGCGTTTTAAAATCATCACCATCAGAGACAGGCGCCGGTTTATTCAGTGTCTCGGTTTTGCTCAGCAGATCAGTGTCCGCGCCCAGCGGATGGTATGCGTTTCCACCCTGCTGCTGGCTGCCATTCTGCTGCTGGCGTGCACCGGCATCACCACCTTCCTGCTTGGCGCCAGCCATGACATCGCCCACAGCGGCAGGTTTAGCTTGTGCATTCGTACCATCCTGAATGCGCATCGGCTCTACGCCTGGTTTCGTCGTTTCTTCCACCAGCGGCCCGCCTACCGGTGCTACCACCGGCGCCACCTGTCCGGCCTGCTCATCGGCTAATGCCTGAGCATCGGACTCATCTGACGGAAGTGTGGCAACCGGATATTCCGGCAGCGTCACTTCAATATCAGTGCCCGGAATGTTATTAGTGGCCGGAATATTCGTTGCCGGAGCCGATTGCTGAGGCAACACCTCGCCTGTATGTTCAGTTTTGATCATCGCTGCCAGCTCTGGAAAGGCATGGAGTGCCTGCTTCGGAGAAGGCAACTGACCACCCAGCGCCGCCACATCTTCTTCCATGACCGCCACGGCAGCGACCTCTGCATCAGTGGTATAGGCAATCACCGGCTGCGCAATCAGCGAGAAGGTTTCATGACTAATTTCCGGCAGCATTTGTTCAATCGTCTCGAGCAATTCAGCCGCTCCCTTTGGAAGCTCTCCCTCTTCCATAGCATTGGCTACTTGCGGAAAAATCAATGCAGCCAGCTTCATACTGGGCTTTGCCGCTGCCTGCGGAGCACCCTCCTGAATCAATGCCAGCTTCTGAGCCGGGTCGAGCCGCTTCTGATGCTGTGCCAGCACCTGTGCAAATGCACTGCTGCCAGCTTCCAGATCAAGAGAGGTTCCATGCAATGCTTCTTCGATCGGCAACTGTGACTGATCCTCAGCCTTCCCATCGGGAGACACTGCCGGCACCAGAATCGATAATAATGCATTTGTCATGGTCTTGCTCCTGCACGACGCTATTAGTCTGCACATTACCTTGCAAGTGACGTGCCAGCGCAACCACTAACGCAATAGTATTTTGATATATATGATTTATTTCAGTTATTAGCAGACACAGCACAAGGTAGACATCATGTGTTTTATACCTTTAATCATACCGCACCCGGACAAATATACCGGGTAAATTTAGCGCTGATGTTGGGCCGGTCGCGTTGCCACCTCTTTCAGATGGGTCATCATGTAACTCATATCCTCAACCTCCCGGGTCAGTGCCTGTGATAAATATGTCAGGCAGGAATGTTCCGTCCCTTCCAGTGATGCGTCGAGCTGCTGAAATGCCTCTGAGACCACAAGATCATAGGCCTGACGATTCATCTGCGGCGATTTAAAGCTCGACCAGAATTCATGGAGCAGTGGATCACTCTGGTTCCCGTTCTGAATAGCAAACTCAAGGCGACGATTACTGGAACGCATATTATACAGCTTGTCAGCACAGCAGATCGTTGCAGCTGATACCAGCTCATCCTTCCGATCTCGCCATTCTTTCGATGTAGCTGCATGGGCAATGCGTCCTACATGGTGCTGTTTACGCTGCCACCAGTCCGTATTGTTACGATCCGGCGAATCCAGATCCGAAGCAAACAGTACGGCATCGCGCACACGCGGATTGAAATGCTCGGCAAGCAACTCCGGCGTCACCTCCTCTCGCTGGTCTTCCAGCGTATCATGCAGCAATGCCGCGGTAATCTGGTCTGTCAGCACATCACGCGGTATATCCGGGCGGTGCTGCATTGTCACTTCATAGACGGTATTGGCCACCCCGCACAAATGCTCAATATAAGGAGGTGCACCGGCCTGCTTGCCGTATGTCTTGTGTTTGTTTAATAGCGCGACCAGGCTATACGCCTGTTGAATCGCCGGTTCTTCCATCAGATCGCCAATCTGCAGGCGCCCCTCTGGTGGCAGTGACGGAGGCACTGGCAACCCGCCGAATTGAAATTCTGTATTCTCACCATGAACCGTGGCATCAAAGGGCATAGGATGCCTTCTTATTGTAGGTATAATGACGGAGTATATGGCCTGCCGTAATACGTGCCAATGGGTGCAGGATAGTTGTCACAAAAGCTTCATACAGCCCATTCAACCGAAAGACGTATTACCTGCATCCTGACAAAGCAACGCAGGCACCATATGACATTTACGCATGTATCCTGTGATTTACAGGTGTGTGATTTAGGAGGAAAAAGCAGAAAACCACACAAAATATATTATTTGCCGTACTTAGCCAGTTCTACTGCAGCGCGAATTTCAATCTCTTTCATCAGCGCATAGAGCTGCGGGTCAGCAATCTGTTCTTTCTGTTCCTTCATCTGCTCGCGAATACCCGCAAGCTGGTCTTCATCTACTTCACCGAGCAAAATGGCCAGTTTCAACTCCTCCAGTGAATCCAGCATGGCGTGGGCACGTTTAATGGTACGGCCCTTACGTGTCTCATCCGGTGAAACCTCCTGTATAGAAAGGATGCTCCCCACCGAAGGGGGCGGCGCAATGCTTTCAGGGGCGTCCGCCCAAGCCACGTTTCCGGCATCATCCAGCATATCGGCAAACCCCTCCACACCTTCGGCAGAAGATTTGCGTTTTTTACTGCTGACGCCCTTACTGTAAATAGGTGAGCCGGGATCGATCTTCATAGGACGTATTGTAAGATATTGCCTGCCAAAGCGCAAAATGTATTCGATCATCGTTATCTGGCGGCATTTTTTTCCTAACCTGTACGGCTCAGCAGCTACAAACCAGCCATCTCATAGACCACAAACGGGGCACAAGCAACTGACAAACATAATTATTACCACTTTATGTGCATTATGGCACGATCTTCGCATAGTATGTGTCGCCTTATAATAGTTGGCTTAGTGACGACAGTCAGGAGTAACGAAGATGGACATAAAGAATAGCACATACAAGACGTCCGCTTCGCATGCGACGAGGGAGGAGTCCCCATGGAGCGCAAGCGCGACGTACCGAGAACCTTCAAGAACCACTGCTGCGGGCGGCAGGTTTGAGCCCGCATGGATCGTGGCACAAACGCTGTTCTTTACCGCCATGTGCTTCCTGATTTTTGCGGTAGGCATGGTCGTTTTCAGCCGTAGTGCAGAAGCCGCACGGATTAAAGACATTGTTGCCGTAGAAGGTGTGCGCGATAACATGCTGCTTGGTTACGGGCTGGTTGTTGGCCTGAACGGTACCGGAGACCGCCTGAAGAATAATGCCTTCACCCAGCAAAGCCTCATCGCGTTTCTGGAGCGTCAGGGCGTGAACACACGCGGTACTGACCTCAAAACCAAAAACGTGGCGGCGGTGACCGTCACCGCTGTGTTGCCTGGATTTTCCCGCACCGGTAGCCGGGTTGATATTCAGGTCTCTGCGATGGGGGATGCCAAGAGCCTGCTCGGCGGCACACTCCTTGCCACCCCGCTTTATGGTGCAGATGGCGAGGTTTATGCCGTCGCACAGGGACCCATCACCGTTTCCGGTTTCGAGGCCTCGGGGGATGCAGGCACTTCTATCACTAAGGGCGTGCCCACCAGCGGATATATTGCCAATGGCGGCATTGTGGAACGCGAGATCGATTTTGCGCTCAATAATATGCCGGAACTGAAGCTGGCGCTGCGCAACCCTGACTTCTCTACGGCCAATAATATCATGGAAACCATCAATGCACGGATCGGCCCGGGAGCTGCCACCGTGATGGACCCCGGCACGATTTCACTGCGCGTACCGAATTCCTACACGCAGGATGTAGCAACACTGCTCACGGACATTGAACGGCTGGAAGTAGAAACCGACCAGCCGGCGAAGATCATCATTGATGAGGCCTCCGGAACCATTGTGATGGGTGAGAATGTGCGCATTGACACAGTTGCGGTCGCACAGGGCAATCTGGTGGTGAAAGTGGAAGAAACACCGCAAGTCTCGCAACCCGGCCCCTTTGCGCCGGAAAGCGCTGAAACAGTGGTTGTGCCGCGCACAGAAATCGCCGTGGACGAGGAAAGCGGCAATAAGATGGCCGTACTGCAAAGCGGTGCAACCCTGCGCGATCTTGTCGGCGGACTGAACTCCCTGGGGGTCGGCCCGCGTGACATGATCACGATTTTGCAAACCATCAAAGCGGCAGGCGCATTGCAGGCCGATATTGAAACCAGGTAGGAGCGGCAGTCATGGCGGATTCCAGTCTGATACTCCCCCCCCCCGCCGACCTGCGTGGTGCGAAAGGAGATCACGACATGCGCGTGACTAATGGGTTAAACCGCCTGCAGTCACTCAAGGGCAACCGGGTGAGTGCAGAAAAGATAGATCAAACAGCGCAGGAATTTGAAGCGCTGTTTATCTCACAGATGCTCCAGCACATGTTTGCTGGTGTTGAGACCAATGAGCTGTTTGGCGGCGGTGAGGGCGAGGACATGTATAAATCGCTGCTGATCGACGAATACGGAAAGCTCATGGCACAATCCGGTGGCATAGGTCTTGCAGACCATGTTCGTCGGGAAATGTTGAACCTTCAGGAAATAAAGTAAGGGAGAAAAACAATGACACAGTCTGCAAGAAAACCGTTTGGTAAAAAGGAAGTCTTTGCAACAGCGGATGCAATCCGTTTTGAGCAGGACGTCTTTGCCGATGAGTATGAAGCTGCTGATGACGAGGAGCTTTTAGAGGATGAATTCTATGAAGATGAATACGAAGATGAGCAGAGTGATGGCGATCTGAGCCGCGTCGATGTGGATAGCGTGATCGCGCTGACCGCTCGTCTGGCACAGGTACTGGCGGAAGAAGCCGACCTGCTGGCGGAAATGCGTGTCCGCGAAATTGAGGGACTGCAGAAAGAAAAAATGCAGTTGCTGGAAGCGCTTGAGACGCAGAAAAAATTTATTGATCGCAACCCGGAACTGATGGCCGCGCTCAGCGATGAGGAATGCCTTGAACTGGCCCAGATTATTGAAATTTTCCAGACCGTGATGAAAGAAAACCATCGCCGGCTGCTGATCGCCCGCGAGGTCAATCGCAAGGTCGTGGAAGCCATCAAGGAAGTGGTACAGGAAGCCAATAAGAATGGTATGTACGACAAAAAAGGGCTGCCGGATAAAACGGACGGCGGCGTATGCATGAGTTTAAACCAGACGATCTGAGAAGGATAAGGATACCTCCATGGTCAACAGCCTCAGTTTAGCACTGAATAATGCCCTCACGGGCCTGAGCACCAACCAGCGTGTCATGTCGGTGATTTCTCATAATATCGCCAACGCTAACACGGAAGGATATACGCGACAGGTCGCGGAGCTTCAGAATCTGAACTATGATGGCATTGGCAGCGGTGTCGCTGTCAGTGACATTGTGCGCAAGGTTGATATTTATCTGGAGAAGTCCATTCAGACGGAAACCTCTCATGTGGGTCGCACCAGTATTATTCAGGACTTCATGGAGCGGGTACAGATTATCCTTGGCAAACCCGGCGACCAGAACAGTCTGGACGAATACACCGAACTGTTTTTCAACTCTGTGCAGAATCTGGCGGAAACTCCGGATAGTGTATCCATGAAGGAAGGTGCAGTCGATGCCGGTATTACACTGGCACGTGAAATCTCTACACTGGCAGCCGGACTGGAACATCTGCGCTACGAAGCAGA
>CAYMGS010000024.1:15294-18374 GCA_964390025.1 uncultured Rickettsiales bacterium
AACTCCATTGAGGCGATGAACCTGGAGCTGCGTAATCTGGACAGCTTAAATGCGGCCATTGTCCGCGCCAACGCGCTTGGCAATCCCACCGCCGACATTGAAGATCAGCAGGCATTAGCAGTGAAACGTATCGCCGAATATGTCGATGTGGAAACTTTCCTGCAGGAGAGCGGGGCCATCCATCTGCATACGGGTGAAGGCAACGTGATTCTCGACGACTTCCTGCATGAACTGCAATATAACCGGGTCGATGAAGTGCAGTCTTTTGTCGACAATGTGGAAATTGCCCCGATACAGATTCAGCGGCTGGATCATAACGGTGCGCCGACCGGTCTGCCGATCGATCTTTCCACCAATGCCGTCAGCAGCGAGGTCACCACGCGCTTAGAGAGCGGATCACTGAAAGGTCTGATGGAATTGCGGGATGATTTCCTCCCCGCCATTCTCTCACAGCTTGATGAGTTTGCCGCCACTCTGCGCGATACATTCAACGTGATCCATAATAACGGCTCTTCCTACCCGGGAACCAATTCTCTGACCGGCACCCGCGGTACCACCAGCGGTCAGCTCAGCACATGGGACGGAAATGTCCGCATTGCAGTACTGGATGAGAACGGGCAACCGGTCCAGTCCGCCTATGAGGTGAACGAGGCCCATACCGGTATACGCCCCTTCAACCTGGACCTGACATTCCTCGATAGTGGCAGCGGTGCAGGCAACCCTTCCGTGCAAACGATTATCGATGAAATCAACAATCACTTCTTCCCGCCTCCCGTCAAAACGCAGGTTGGGAATCTGGCAAACATCCAGATGGTTTCCACCATTGAAGAGTTACCCGGCACTGCTGTGCCCATGACCTTCTCACTGGATTTTGATCTGGAAAATATCGATGATGCCCTGTCCAATTTTTATGTGACCGGCATTACCGTGCTGGATGATACAGCGGCTGATATCACCAATGTGGCGACCCCTCCTCCCTCCTCAGCACTGGATGCGGTGGGAACGTTCCAGCCGACAGCGGGAAGCAGCGTACTGATTGTCAACGCGACCAACCACGGATTCTCCGACGGTGACCGTATTTTCCTCAGCAACCCCGGCGGTGCAGTAGACGGCATTCCGGCAGCAGAAATCAATGATTTCCATGAAATCACATGGATCAATGCCGACAGTTTTTCCATTCAGGTCAATACCCCGGCAGCTGGTGGCGCAGGTCCGTTTGACTTCGCCGGAATGACAGCGACCCCGCCATGGGACACCATTGAACCCGGTGAGAAAGCCCGCGTACGCGATGCCGGTGTCGTTGATCTGGATCTCTCCGGCAACACAGGTTCAACCTACTATGATATCACGTTCAATATGGCTGTGGATGATCTTCAGGGCCAGCTCTCCGACATTGCCACGGCGCAGGTCACCTACCGGGTGTTTAACGACACGGAGAACCTGCTCAACGACCGCTATAACAGCACCGCCATTTCCGGTAACGGCGTGCGCGAAGTACCCAATACAGACCAGCCTTACCTGCGCGCCATGCTGGTCGATGAAGACGGGAATGAAATCGCCAGCAATAATGGCGTCTACCTGACTGACCGCGTCGGATTTTTACATCTGGAAACCAATAATCCGGCTCATACAGTTGCTATTGATGAGCTGGACAGCAGTGAAAACGGGCTGGATGAAGCGCTGGCCAACGCGGCGTCACTGGAACATGAGGCAACGAACCGTGGTTTCTCGCATTACTTTGAACTCAATAACTTCTTTGAAAGTAATGAGCCGACCGAAACGGGTGATACACTGAGAAACAGTGCATATAACCTCGCCGTGGAAGAACGGTTTGAAGACAATGCATCACTGATTTCGCTGGGTAACCTGACACAAAGTAATCAGCCCGCCGACCCGGATGCATTGCCGCTTTATACATACGAGCGCTTCATCAGTGACAATGATGTGATTCAGGAGCTGGCAGAGCTGGGCATTATCAGCCACTCTTTTGATGCGGCCGGAGGACTGGCGAATTCTGTCCAAACCTTTAACGGATATATGGGACAGATTCTGGCCTTTAACGCAGCAGCGGCAGCCCGCGCGGAAGGCGATAATCGTGACAGCACGATTTTGCTGGAAGGATTCATTGAGCGCGCGGATACATTTAGCGGCGTCAATATTGATGAAGAGATGGCCAACACCGTTACATTCCAGCACGCATACACCGCTTCGGCGCGCGTGGTTACCGTGACGAATGAACTCTTCGATGATTTATTGAATATGGTGTAGGTACACACATAAAACAGGACACAAAACAGGGAATACGATCATGGCTATAACACGTATCAGCACATTATCATTACAGCAACGTACCGTCAGTGACTTCACGAAGGTGCAGCAGGATCTTGCCGAATTACAAAACCAGATCTCCAGTGGCGTGAAAACAGATAACTTCCGTGGTCTGGTCGGTGATGTGGAACAATTCACCAGCATTGAGGCCGAAATCAACAAGCTGGAAACGATTATCAACAACAATACGGAAAATGTCAGCCGGATGCGCACCGCCCGCAACATCGTGGCAGAAATTATTACGATTGCCGATGACGTGGAAAACTTCATGACCCGGCGCAACGGCGCCTCCAAGGATACGATGCAGTTCGAGCAACAGATACTGGATATGCGGCTTAATCTGACACGGGAGCTGAATGCCACGTTTGGCAACCGCTTCCTCTTTGGCGGCACACGTACCAATGTACCGCCGGTGGTCGATGACCCGGTACCACAACCCGGTGTGGTCGGTATACCAGATGATTCTTATTATCAGGGTAGTAAGGAAAACCTGATCATTCGCGCAGAGAAAAATTTTGAAATTGAATTCGACGTCCGCGCAGATGACGAAGCCTTCCAGAAAGTTATGGGCGCGATCGCATACGCCATCGAAGCGCATCAGGAAGACGACGATGACAAGTTCTTTGACGCGCTGGATATGATACGTGACGGCCAGCGTGATCTGACTGCGATGCAGGCGAAACTGGATGCGCGTCTGGTAACACTGGAACAGATCGATGAGCGCAACGAATCGCTCAGAATTCACTTTACGA
>CAYMGS010000025.1:0-3920 GCA_964390025.1 uncultured Rickettsiales bacterium
CGCAAACCAATCCGTCGAAAATATAATCAGAAATTCTTATTTGGAATGACTATACAAGAATTTTGTGCTCAGAATCGGCGCAGAAGATGTCTCATTAAGCGCGCAGAAATTGGCCGTGACAGCGGCGTTGCCGTTTCTCTGTAGCAGGACTCAGGAATGTGTACTCAAAGGATTGGCTGGGGCGGCAGGATTCGAACCTGCGCATGCCGATACCAAAAACCGGTGCCTTACCGCTTGGCTACGCCCCAGCAGCCCTTGCGAGATGCAGGAAGGCATTTGTTTACACGAAGCGCCCAAGGGTTTCAACGTCTTTATGAGGACTGAGATGTCTCATCGGCAATCCAGCGTAGAAAGTCGGGATTTCCGTCGTCTGCTGGTAATGCAACGACACAGGGGCAGTCATAGCTATGCAGCGCAATCACGCGTTCGGTGACCTGCGGCACCAGCGCAGTACGGGTCTTGAGGATCAGCACACATTCCGTATCCCCTTTCACCTCCCCTGCCCAGCGATAGAGCGAGGTCATGCCCGGCAGGATGTTGGCGCAGGCGATCAGGCGCTCCTCCAGCAGCGCGGCGGCGATGCCGCGCGCCTCGGCTTGATTAGCGGTGGTGATGTAGAGCAGGGATGCGGTCTCGGTCATGTGAAGACTCTGTAGTTGCTTGAATTTATTTTTGCCCACCCCTCCTATTGTCACCCCGCACGGAACGACGTGTCTCGCCGCAGCATAGCGGAGACGGAAGCGTAGATGCGGGGTCAAGCGTGATCCCGCATTAAATGCGGGATGACATAAAATGGGTAAAAATAAATTCAAGCAACTATAACCCGGCAGGACAGACCTGTCAGCACTTCAATACGAAAGGAGCCGCCAGCAACATGCTGACGGCTCCCTGATCGGAGGAATGGAATTCCTAAGTTAGTTGAACATGAAGCGCAGTTGGCACGCCGGTGCGTTGGCTTCATCTTCCGTGTAGGTGTTGTAGTCCGAATCACCATCAGCTGGCAGTGTTCCATCTTCTACGCAGTTACCAACATCGGCTGCAGCACCAACCCGGGTATAGGTGGTAATAGCTGGATCGAAGGTTGCCGTGTTGTTGTTCAGCGAAGTCACGGCTGTGCTATTCAGTGCACGCACCGTTCCCGTCAACGGCTGAGCATCATCCATTTTGGCATCAATGTTAAAGCCATCCTGAGGCGATAGAGCATTAACTAATGTATAAGACCCATCTGTGTTATCTATCGAGGTAACGCCAGTTAACTGATAAAAGTTACGGCCTGAAGCTGAGAAAACGGTGATGTAGTTACCTTTACCCAGTTGGGCTTCTGGTAAATAATCAAACAGATCACTAGCACCACCCGGGGTAATCGCTGCGCCAGCACCACCACCAATGGTTGGGTCTGCCGTATTGAGTGATGTTTCAATCAAGTTTTTGGTGGAAAGGTCCACCCAGAACAGAGCGGTTTCGTTACCAAAAGAGCGGATATCGGCACAGTTACCTGTATCCGTACATTCCAGCAAACCATTCTGGTTAACGAGCATGGTCAAACGATCGTCGGTACCCGGTGTCGCACCATTTTCCAGCCCAAAATTCAGCGCCCCACCCTGGGCAATGTCACCCGGCATGGCGCGGTATTTATCGCGGAACGTATTGGTTGCCGTATTGTATTCCTCAATCTGAGAAATGGTGGCTCGGATTTCCGCCGCGCGGATCATATCCTGACCAGCCAGCACCCCGCCGACGATCAGCCCGATAATCACGAGTACGATGGAAAGCTCTACCAGCGTAAAACCCGCCTCACCTGCTCGTTTCTGTTGTATAGTATGTGTCATGAAGACCCCCTGCAAATAAAAATGAAATAATAATCCCACGTTACTTTAATTAGTGTATGCCACCCAGCCAACTACAAAACAACGCTTGAGCTACAAATATGTCCAGTTATCAAATGACTGTCGTATTTTTGCTAACCCACAGCATCTCTGTTTTGGCCGCGCTGTACTTCTCAAATGCTGAATTTTCGGGAATTGAGAAGTACCGGCATAGCAGAACGCCACTAAAGCAGGTCTTGATGAACAAATCGTAAAGAAAGATACGGGGGATTATATGTATATGCATAACAACAGAGGTCTGCAGGCATACCGTATTGTCCGCTCAGATTCTTCAGTCGCTTCGCTTCTTCAGAATGACGCGATGGTCATGCTGAGCAATGCGAAGCATCCATAACAGACATTATGCATCAGATGAGATTCCTTAGGAACGGTACATAGCCGCACCGGAGCGGGTCTGTGGATCATATACTGTGTGAGGGATGTTTATCGCTGCCGTTCCTGCGCGTTGCCTTCACCGGGTGTGCACTGCGCCCCTTCCGGGCCGCATGATTCCTGCCCCTGCATGGCGCCACCCACATCCTTAAGCCAACCGCCAATAGCCTTTCTGGCTTTATCAATACCTTCCTCTGCCGCCTCTAGGCCATCACGTGCTGCATCTCTGATCTGCTCTTCGACGCCCTTTTCGCCCACGTCTCGCCCGGCCGCTGTGTCCAGTGCGCGCAGCGTATCGGTGGGTATATAGATTTCACCATCTTGCTCCGTAATCTTCAGGCCGTTGGCTTCCGCGAAATCTCTGAGCCCCTGTTTTGTACGGTTGCCCGGCACGCCATCAGCCCCGCCCACATTATAACCGGCGGCATTGAGATCGTTTTGCAGCTGCGTGGCTTCTTCTTTCGTCATGCCACCAAGGCGCTGGCCATAACGGAATTCGTCCAGAAACTCTTTACCTGTTTCTACTGCCGTATCCACACCCTCACGCACATCACGGCGATCTACGGCACCGCCTGAACCTCGCTGTATTTTGCGCTCAATGATTTTCTGGCCCTCTTTTGCTGCGCCACCAATATCACCTTCTATAACTTTGTCCCAAAATCCCATGCCTGCACTCTTCGCTTTTATTACTATTTTTTAACTACTGCCTAAGTATTGCACAGTAATGTGACGGTTTCGTGAAATAGCGTAAAAATTTATTTACGATTGGGGATGGTCTGTGCCATCGCGTCCAGCAACGGGAGGTATCCGGGGTTGAATGCACCCGTTGCGGCCATGGAGCTGACCTCTTTCTGGCTCAGCCATGCCACCTCAGCGGAGTCCCGCGCAGGGAGAAGCCGCACATCCTCTGCCACCTGCGCCATGAAGCAATGGATACCGTAATCCTTGTAGGCCAATACACCGCAATCATAGAGACAGGTGATAGCATCCGCCGGCAGGCCCAGCTCCTCTTCCGCTTCCCGCAGCGCTGTCTGCTGCGCCGGTATCATCTCTGCACCCGCTTCCAGCAGGCGTATTGCCTCCGCATGATCGCGCAGCTCAACCGCCTCCCCCTCCATCACCGCTTCCCGCGAGCCCCGGGCAATCTGAAACGGGAGCACATCCTGCGGGTTACGCACCGGCTTCGGGCGGTGAAGCAGAAACCGCACTCCTTCTTCATTCTGCATGTAGGGCAGCAGCCCGGCCTTGATGACCGGCTTGTCACCGGTGTAAGCGCAGGTGCGTAATGCCGGATGACCGATAAGTGAACATGTGTGATCCATGAGAGGAAGTGTAAGGGAAAAGAGAACGCAGGCCAAGCCTAGCCAAGACCAAGTGCATCCGCAGCACGATCCACGGCGCTGCTAATGGATTTCGCTGCCACGCTAAGGCCGTCCTGCACATCTGTCATGCCACCGATTGCCGTGTTTTTCACTGCGTCACGGGCACTGGCAAGGGCATTCTCCATACCGGACTGATTCACTTCTTTATGCATGGTGGTTTCGATGGCCGTGAGTACACCGGCGCCATACCGTGCCGAGCCAACATGATGGTCTGCATTGGCAATATTTTCTTTGGCGTAGCGCTCATGCCTGCCGCCAAAGCCCTCGATACGGGCATTCA
>CAYMGS010000025.1:3930-7750 GCA_964390025.1 uncultured Rickettsiales bacterium
ATTCACTCCCGCCAGCATCGCGGCATCCACTTCCGCGCCGGGAGTCTGCTTAACGCCCGTCGTCGCCTCGAGGTTCTGCTTGAACGCCACGACCTCCTGCGGTGTCATGCCCTTTGCATCCACAGCCGCCTGCAGGTCATCCACTTCCATGGTCGTGTCCCGACGGCGGCTGGCAGTCTCCTGTTGTGGCTGCGATGGTTGTTGCTGGCTCTGCGCCGTTTCGCGTGATGTAGGCCGCTGCGCTACATCAATACCCATTTTTGCTGCATCCGCCACACGGAACTGACCATCCGGCGGTGCAATACCGTTTGCTTTCTGGAACGCTTTCATGGCCGCTTCCGTCTTCGGGCCATACATACCGTCAGCGGCAATATCGTAGCCTGCTTCCTGTAATGCTTCCTGTACTTTCGTCACCTCCGCACGGTCTTGCGTGTAGCCCATCGCTTTGTCATTTGTCAGCAGAGGCTGATTTTCACCTACCGCCGCTTCATGTACTGCAACGGGCCCGCCCTCCGCACCTTGCGGCAATCTGCCCGACTGATCATGTGCCAGCTCTCGTTCGGCGACAGCAGGGCGCTGTCTTGGGGGTGGCACGACGGGCTCTTCAGCTCTCTCTACCTCAGCCGTCTCCACCTCAGTTCCGGTCACAGATGGTTCTGGGCGCGACACAGAAACAGTTGGCTCCGGCACCTGAGTCTCGCGAGAGTTTTCTGACCAGCGCTCTATGGGTGTTGCCTCTGGCATGATCCCGTATTCCGTCGCAAGCACAATGATATGATCAAGCTTTGCAAGAAGCTCCGGATCACCCCCTGCCGCTCTCTGCATAGCACCAATATTCTTATCAAAATGATCAATCCGGAAGTCTGCCCTGCTTTGAATGCCTTCGAGACCTTGTGCCCTGTCATAATCCATTAGCGCTTCTTGGAGTTCTGTGCGCAATGGGTCGGGCGCCGCTTGTGTCTGTGGCCCGCTGCGATCAGGATTTGCATCCGCCAGGTTAATCACTCGGAAAGCCCTTCTCTCGACATCCCTTCGCCATCTATTCCATAGAGCACATGTTGAAGCTCCGGGTCCGTGGTATGACGATTTTCATTGAAAAAATCCCGGAGGGTCATACCACTTCTGGGAAGCGGGTGATCCAAGTCGTCTGGACTTATCGTGTTTTCATTGAAGGCTCTTTCAATCAGGGCCATTCGCTGGTCAGGGAACAGCGTATTGCCCATATCAAGCGCTATATCGAGCTGCATTCTGCTTTTATCAGTGAGTGCCATGACTATCGCCTTACCATACGTATAGTTACACTCTATTATATATCAATAATTATTAACAGAACACTGCGCTAATATGACAGTTTTGTGACAGAACAGCTAGGCTTCCGCGCTCAGATCGGCATCCATCAGCGACTTTGATCCCTGAGTCAGGCTGGCGAGCAAACCCACCGACTGCGGCAGGACACGCTGCATATAGAAACGCGCAGAGGCGAGTTTCTCTGTGTAGAAAGCCGGGTCTTCATCATGTTTTGCCAGCGCAATCTTTGCCTGCTTCGCCCAGATAGAGGCAAACACCACATGCGCAAATAGTTTCTGATATTCCACGGCTGCGGCCCCCGCATCGTTGGGGTTGGTCAGGCCTGCCTTGGCGATCCACAGCGATGCCTGTTGCAGGTAGCCCATATGTTTGGCCAGCGGCTTGATGAATTCATGCATGGCAGGTTCCTGCATATTCTCTTCAATAAACGCTGCCAACGGATGCATGAAAGAGCGCAGGTAGCGGCCATATTTGTAGGCCAGCTTACGGCCCACCAGATCCATCGCCTGAATCCCGTTTGTACCCTCATAGATCATCGCAATACGGGCATCACGCACATATTGTTCCACACCGTATTCCTTAATGTAGCCGTAGCCACCGAAGCATTGCATGGCTAGCGAACTCATCTCAAAACCGAGATCGGTCAGGTGCGATTTCACAATGGGGGTCATCAGCTGCACGAAATGATCGGAGCGCTCGCGTTGCACTGCGTCCGGGTGGCGATGTGAGAGGTCAAGATGCAGCGCCGTTTCCATGACCAGCGCCCGCGCCGCCTCAGCATTAACGCGTTGCGTCAGCAGCATACGCCGTACATCGGGATGCACCGTAATCGGGTCAGCAGCTTTATGCGGTTGCGCCGGGCCGGTGAGCGCCCGGCTTTGCAGGCGTTCATTGGCGTAGACCAGCGCGTTCTGATACGCCACTTCCACCAGTCCCAGGCCCTGTACGCCGACATAAATCCGTGCAGCATTCATCATCATGAACATGGCACGCAGTCCTTTATGCGGCTCCCCGAGCAGGTAACCGGTGGCCCCTTCATAATTCATGACGCAGGTCGAGGAACCATGAATACCCATCTTATGCTCGATAGCCGAACAGTGCACGGCGTTACGTTCGCCAAGACTGCCATCTTCGCTCACCATCACTTTTGGCACCAGAAACAGGCTGATACCCTTCACGCCTTTCGGCGCATCCGGCAGGCGCGCCAGCACCAGATGCAGAATGTTCTCGGTGATGTCCTGCTCTCCGGAGGAGATGAATATCTTGCCACCTTCTATAGTATAGGTGCCATCATCATTCGGGGTCGCTTTGGTGGTGAGCAGGCCGAGATCGGTGCCTGCCTGCGGCTCGGTCAGGCACATGACCCCCGACCATTCCCCGGAGACCAGTTTCGGCATAAAACGTGGCTTCAGTTCTTCGGGGCAGTAGGTTTCCATCAGGTTATACGCGCTGTGACTCAGGCCCGGCGTCAGGCCGAAGGAGAGGTTGGCCGAGCAGATCATCTCCGTCATCGGCATATTGAGAAACTCCGGGAGTCCCTGCCCGCCCCAGTCCGGGTTACAGGTGAAAGACGGCCAGCCGCCTTCCACATACTGCGCATATGCTTCCTTAAAGCCGTCCGGCATGATGACATTACCGTCTTCATACCGGCAACCCTGCTCATCACCGCTTTGATTGAGCGGGAACAATACATTCTCGCACAGCTTAGCCCCCTCTTCCAATAACGGGGTCGCCAGTTCCTGCGCTTCTGCAAAGCCAAGCACTTCGCCATAGCCTGAAAGGTCGAGATATTCCTGAATCAGGAAGGAAAAGTCTTTAACGGGTGCACGGTATTGAGGCATGGAATTACCTTACGCCTGAAAGGGTTCATGTTTGGTTAAAAAGCCTGCGTCCATCAGCGCGTGATGCGCCGGGCGATACCAGCTGCTCCAAACCATAATTTAGCAAACACCAGCACAAACACCAGTGAAGGAAACAGTGCGTAAAGCAGTTGTGCCACCGTATGTGTCTCCGGCATCACAATAAAGGATGCCACAAAGGTGACGGTCACGACAAAGCTGTTAATACCGATAATCAGTGTAAACAGGCCCAGTGTCTTAGAAATCAGATAAGCAATGCGTTCTTCGGTCATCAGACCCTCCTATTCAACAAACTCTTCGCGTTCCGGCACACGGGTAAAGGCAACCTTGGTACCGGAAAAAGGATGGGAACGTTCAGGAAGAAATCCCATCACCACCGTCTCGCGGCCAAACCGGGCATTCAATGCATCCATGGCACGAGACGCGCGCTCACATCTTTCAGTATACCCTGAGAGCGCCTCACTGCCAAATAAATCCGCCTGAGCACCCCGGTTACGGGTCAACCCATACAGGCTAACCGATATTTTTTTCACACGCCCGCCGCCCGAGGCACGGAGCACTTCCCGCCACAATGCCTTTAATTCGCGGGCAAAATGATGATTGTCACATATGGGACTAAAACCGGCCTCTGCCGTATAGCGGCTACCATGCTC
>CAYMGS010000025.1:7760-9658 GCA_964390025.1 uncultured Rickettsiales bacterium
ACGAATGGAGAGCACCAGCCGGGAAGCATAATACGCCTCCCGCCGCAGGCGCGCTCCCGCTTTTTGCATCAGTCGTTCTGCCACCTGCCACGCATGCGCCGGGGGACGCCACTCAGGGCCCAGCACATGGCTATGGCCGATAGTACGGCGTTCCGTTTTAAACTCGGGCAGTTCATACCCACGCAGTTTGTACCAGAAACGCTCCCCCTGCACGCCACCCCAAATGGCACGCATCTGCTGCGGCGTTTGCTGCCAGAGTGCTGCCATATCGCCAACACCGGCACGGAACAGACGGCGATACATATTACGGCCAATCCCCGGTAAAAAATCCGGGGCATACCCTTCCACACGTTGCGGCAGCATCTCGGGGCGCAGCACCACCAGCCCGTCCGGCTTGTGCAGGTTAGTGGCGACCTTGGCCAGATAGCGGTTGGTGGAAATGCCGATCGAGGCACGGATACATACACCCAGCCGCTCCCGCATCCCCGCTTTAATACGCCGGGCAAGCGCAAGAGCCGCTTCCTCTTCACATTCCTCGCCCAGCAGTCTGCAGGAGAGTTCATCAATCGAATGCACCGCATAGACAGGCAGGTGCCGGTCAATCTCTTCCAGCACGCGGTGATGATATTCCACATAATGCTGGTGGCCGGCGATCACGCAGACCAGATCCGGGCACAGGCGTTTGGCTTCATAAATCGGCGTACCGGTTTTAATGCCGTATGCTTTGGCTTCATAACTGGCGGCGATGGCGCAGGTAGCGTCCGTATCAGTGGGCATCACCGCCACCGGTCGCCCACGCAGCTCGGGATGTAATTGCTGCTCGACGCTCGCGAAGTAGGAGTTCAGGTCCAGAAACAGGAATCTGAGCGGGAGTTCGGAAGGATTTTTATGTATATCACCACCCTGCATCAGTTAACGCACCTCACATGCCATTAATAAACATTAATACTTAATAAAGAAAAATCCATGTAATTCATAAAATTGTCATATAGATGCGCTATACTACTCAGTATAACAACCGTACAGAGCTTGGCAATGTAGATGACAGAGAATCCGAATATAAGCCTCGTGACCGAACCCGGCACCGCGCCGGAGCTGGCCGCTGCGCTTTCGGGTTTTACCTCTGAGCCGCAACAACAATCTCCTGAAGCCGTCAGACAGGCGCAGGCACAGGCAGACTATCTGGCCGGGCTGGTGCGCTCCCTCCATGTCGCATTGCAGAGCAACCCCGATATAGCGCATAAACTCTCCGCATTGAATGAACGCGTGTCCCACCTGCAATTAGCAGCCCAGAGCGGCGATGCTGCGGCGATTGAACAGGCGGCGATTGATGTCGATGCGTATTTGAGTGGTAACCTTGGCCTGTTCCGTGAAGCCATTACACACAGCGACGACCACGAGCTGGAGAAAAAACTCAAAGAAATGGCGGCCATATCCAAGGACATGGCCACGTATCGGATAGAGGCGGCCTCTGCGGCCACGGTAGCATATACATCTGATTTCCTGAGTCGGCATAGCGCCGAATTCAATCCCTACTCTGAGCCTACTAAACAATATATTGCCGAAAATACCGCTGTCATGATGGAACAAGATCCGCTCATGCGGGAAGCACGTAGAATAGAAGAAATAGTGGCGGCTGATCCCGCAGCTACTCAGGCCATTGAAGAACGGCGCGAAGAGGCGAAGGAAGCCACAGAAGACATTGATGAGGAAGCACGGCTTAAGCGAGATAAGGAAACCCGTAAGTATCTGGCAGAAATTTATGACATGCTGGGGGAAGATCGCTTGCCGCCTGATCTGATTGAAATTCAGCAAGCCTACGAAGATAATCCAACACCGGAAAATTATGAGAAACTGAAGGAAGAGGTGGCACGAGTCCACGCAGAAACCAAAGCGGC